>USAD01000079.1 GCA_900552415.1 uncultured Parabacteroides sp. | reverse complement strand
TTTAAATAACTCTTAAAATCATCAACCATTATCGACGTGATTCTCGCCAACGAGCAGTCCTTGCCCAAATAGGCCCGGAAATGCCTTCCGGCCGCCCGATACAAATCCACAGAACTAAATCGCCCCGTCGAACGCTTAGCCTCGACACGGCATCTCAAATAATTGAAAAAACTAACACTTCTTCCCATAATCAAATACAATATGATATCAGTCCATTCAAGTTTTCTTCACAAGTTTATTCTATTCCCCTCAGGATAAGTTCCAGTCCTTTCCGAAACAAACTCCAGTCCTCTCCGGAACAAACTCCAGTCCTTTCCGGAGAAAACCCCAATCCTTTCCGGGGAAACCCATTATTTCCATCAAGCAAAATAATGACAAATCCTAGTCCTTTTATCATTCCATCGCAGTGAAATTTCCAATACACTGCAGTGAAATTCCAAACGCACTGCAGTGAAATTTTCAACCACACTGTTGCGTACCACTACACGCTATAGTAAAAACAACTTAATTTTATCAACTAAACAACCTGTTATATCTTCATTTTCGCTATCTTCGCGGTATATTAAATTAAAAACAAAGAAAAAAATGGCCAGACCTATTAGAGAAACCCCCATATTACATGGCAAAGATGCGATCCGCTTCGACAAGGAGATGAAACAAACCGAACGGATGAGTCCTGAGGAACGAGAAAAAAATCGCAAAAGGGCAAAAAAAGCGTTCATGGATTTATTCTCAGAAAACCATACCTAAAATTCAAAACAACCATGAAACTAATTAAATTGACAAGCGATTACGAACTAAAACCTTTCAATTGCGACGATACGGATTTAAACAATTTCTTAACAGAAGATGCTAAGAACTTTATAAATAAACGTATTGGTAATACCTTTCTATTAATGGACAACGATCACATCGCAGCCTATTTCTGCTTATTCAACGATAAAATCTCACGCATAGAAGCATCCAATGCCGCTTGGAGGAAAGTCAAAAAACAATTTCCTCACAAGAAACACTTTAATAGTTATCCGGCCATTAAAATCGGCCGTTTTGCTGTTTCCGTAAAATATCATCATTCAGGTCTTGGATCCAAATTAATGTGGGCACTTAAACATATTCTAAATACGGAAGAGACCTACTCTACATTCCGTTTCCTTACTGTAGACGCTTATCTCTCTGCCATCCCATTTTACGAAAGAAATGGCTTCAAAATGCTAGTTTCCGAAGATAACGACAAACATACCAGACTCATGTATTTTGACATGATGGAAATGTAACCAAACAACCCTGCCATTCTGCTATTTTTTTTGTAAATTCGCGATCTAAAAAACTCGTCGGAATAACGGCCACCCACAATAAAAGGGTCGGCCAGACGTTATTCCGGATAACAAACAAACGTACGGATGGTACAGCAATTTGTCAATAAATATTTCTATTATCTCTTTTTCTTTACCTACATATTCGATAACCATCCGGTTAGAATTGATGCCGTAATCTTTTTTCAACATATTGGCGACAGCCTCGGCTCTTTCTTGTGAAATCCGGAGATTTACATTGATCGGACCGAATTTATCGGCATAACCTACGATGCGGATTTTGACATCCGGGTTGTTTTTCATGAAAGTTCCGATATTGTAGATCAACTACAAGGAGTGGCCCGTCAACAAAGCTTTCCTGTTGACCCTGTTCCTGTTCATGTTGTATGTTGGCTATTCCATTTGGATCGGCAGCAATACGAAAAAGGCGATCGCGACCGACCTCATCATCCAGATGAAGCCCTATCTGGCCTTTTTCTGCACCTACCAGTTGCTGCCCCAACTCGACAAGAACCAAAAGAACCTCCTGAAAGAGACCGCCGTGGCCATTTGGGTACTGCTGGTTCCCTTGGGTATAGCGGGATTTGTCAACGACAATATCTTGTGGACCGTGATGGGACATCCCTCCTGTTTCGCGGCAGCGATCGTGGCCTCCTCTTTAGTTTACCTCTATTGCAGTGACTATACGCCCCGCGACCGGATCATCTTCCTGATCATGCTGGCATTAGGTATCGCCTCCGGACGGTCAAAATTCTACGGGTTCTTCGCCCTGGCGGGATTCATGATCCTTTACGCCAGCAACGCCAAACATATCAAGTTGAATTTCAAGAACCTCATGGCTCTCCTATTGCTGTTTGCGGTCGTCATAGCGGTAGCCTACCAAAAAATCGAGATCTACTTTATCGAAGGAATAACCGCCCAGGCTGAAGGTGGCAACAACGAACAAGACTTCCTGGCCCGTTTCGTGCTTTATTCCACCTCCATCGATATCCTGAAGGATTATTTCCCCTTCGGCAGCGGCCTGGCCAGTTTCGCGACGCATGCCTCCGGCGAATATTATTCCGGTATCTACGAGGAATACGGGATCGACACGGTCTGGGGCCTTTCCAGGACCTATCATAAGTTCATAGCGAACACTTATTACCCCTCATTGGCCCAGTTTGGCATGGCGGGTGTACTCTTGTTCATCTTCTTCTGGATCTACATCTTCAGGAAAGCGGCCCTTTTCTTCATGAGGACCCAGCAAACCCGTACATTGGTGATCGTAACATTAATAATCGGATATATACTAATCGAGAATATCGCCGACGCGACTTTCACGAGTAACCGCGGCTTCTTCATGATGGTTTTCCTCGGCCTGCTTTGCGCCGAGCAAAAGAGGGAGCTTGCAGCGATTTCGGAAAAAGGCGCGTCTAGCAAAATAACAATGAAAAAATAAAAGATATGCAAGCAATCATCCTAGCGGCAGGAATGGGTAAGCGCCTTGGTGAGCTGACCCGCGAGAACACGAAGTGCATGGTCAAAGTGCACGAGCAAACCTTGATCGAACGCATGATCGGGCAGTTGGAACGCCTCGACTTGAGACGGATCATCATCGTGATTGGCTATAAAGGCGAGAAAGTGAGAGATTTGCTGGGTAACAAGATCAACAATACGCCCATCATCTACATCTCGAACCCGATCTACGACAAGACAAACAACATCTACTCGCTCTACCTGGCGAAAGAATTCCTCGTGGAGGATGAGACGATCCTGCTCGAGTCGGACCTGATCTTCGCCGACAGTATCCTGCCGCGACTGGTGAACGACCCGGCGCCCAACCTGGCGGTGGTCGCCAAATATGAGAGCTGGATGGACGGTACCGTCGTCACGCTCGACGAGGAAAACCGCATTTCCAATTTCATCGCCAAGAAGGCATTCCAGTTCGACCAAAAGAATTCCTACTATAAGACGGTCAATATCTATAAGTTCAGCAAGGAATTCTCACGCAACAAATATGTCCCGTTCCTTGTGGCTTACTGCAAGGCCCTGGGCAATAATGAATATTATGAGCAGGTTCTGAAGGTGATCTCGCTCTTGAACAAACCGGACCTGAAAGCCCTGGTTATCGGGACTGAGAAATGGTACGAGATCGACGACCAGCAAGACCTGAACAACGCCGAGGCGCTCTTCGCGGAGAGCGATCAGGCGCTCTCGCTCTACAGGCGCCGGATGACGAGACGCAGCTGAAGCTGCTGCAGAGCCGCTACGGCGGTTACTGGCGGTATCCGAAGCTGAAGGATTTCTGTTATCTGGTGAATCCCTATTTCCCGAACAAACGGTTGAAAGAGGAGATCAAGTCCAATTTCGACACGTTGCTGACGGAATACCCTTCCGGCATGCGGGTCAACGCCCAACTGGCGGCACGCTATGCCGACATACATCCGGAACAGATTATCGTGGGCAATGGCGCGGCGGAGTTGATCAACACCTACACCCGTGTGTTCCCCTCCTGCCCGACCGGTATCACGCTGCCGACGTTCGAGGAGTATCCCAACCGGCTGGAACCGGAGCACCGGATCCCTTACCTGCCCGACAACGGTGATTTCAGTTACACCAGCTCCGACCTTATTGCCTTTTTCCGCGACAAGGGCATCCGCCAGCTGATCGTGATCAACCCCGACAACCCATCGGGTAACCTGTTATCGAAAGCCGAGTTGCTCTCGCTCATCGACTGGACCCGCCAGGAGGGCATCCGATTGATCGTCGACGAGTCGTTCCTCGACTTCGCGCATCCGGAGAACCGGCTGTCGCTTCTCAATACGGAACTGCTCGACGAGAATCCGCACCTGGTCGTCATCAAGAGCATCTCGAAATCATACGGCGTACCCGGATTACGACTCGGGTTCCTCGCTTCGGGCGACCGTTCACTGATCGAGGCCATGAAGCGGGAGATCTCAATCTGGAATATCAACTCGTTCGCCGAGTTCTATATGCAGATATTCATAAAATACAAGGAAGACTATAACCGGGCGTGCGAGCGGTTCCTGGCCGAACGCGAGCGGTTCCAGAATAATTTGAGGAAGATCCCGTTCTTGCGGGTGATCCCATCAGAAGCCAATTATTTCCTGTGCGAGGTCTTACCACCTTTCACGTCGGAAAAACTATGCGCGGCCTTGCTAGAGAAGGATATCCTGATCAAGAACTGCGCGACTAAGGCTGGTTTCAATGGCCGGCAATACATCCGGATCGCTATCCGCGACCAGCGCGACAACGATCGGTTGACTGAGGCATTGTCCTGTTTTTAAGGTTTAAACATGGAGTGTATGTGTAATTTTCAGACGATCTGCATTTGCGGAGGCGGAAGCCTCGGCCATACCATAGCGGCCAGCGCCAGCAACCGGGGTTACCGGGTCAACTTGCTGACCGGTCATCCCGAGAAGTGGTCCAACCACCTGGATGTTACGGACTGTCGGGGGCAGGTGATCCATGGGACGATTCACCAGGCCTCCAACCACCCCGAGGAGGTTATTCCCTCTTCAGACGTGATCCTTTTATGCGTTCCCGGCTACATGATCGAACCGGTCCTGAAGCAAATTGCCCCATTCGTCGGGCCACAACAGGAGATCGGCTCCGTCGTAAGCAGCAGCGGCTTCTTCTGGATGGCCCGTCACCTGTTGGGCGAAGGCAGACGCTTGTTCGGTTTCCAACGGGTCCCGTTCATCAGCCGGGTAACCCGCTACGGGCAAGCGGCCGACCTGAAGGGTTATAAGTCCTCCTTAAAAATAGGCGGCAATCGTCATAGCGACCTGCAAGGACTCGCCGGGTTCTTCAGCGACGCGCTGTCGACCCCAACCTATCCTTTGGGCCATTATCTGGAAGCGGCCTTGACCAACAGCAATCCGCTCTTGCATCCGTCGCGTATTTATGGTATGCTCTCGCCTATTGAGGGCGATTTGTATGACCATGAGATCCTGTTCTATGAGGAGTGGGACGATTTCAGCTCGAAGGTGCTGATCGAGTGCGATGAGGAATTCCAGGCCATGCTGCGTGCCTTGCCTGTCCGCCAAGAGGAAATCCCCTCTCTGTTATCCTATTACGAATCAACAGACGAGGTTTCGTTGACACGCAAAATTCGCTCCATTGTCGCCTTCAAGGGCATCAAGATGTGCATGACGCCACAAGAGAAAGGCTATGTGGTAGACTATTCGAACCGTTATTTCACGGAAGATATCCCATACGGACTATTGATCATCAAGTCGCTTGGAGCATTGTTAGGCCAACCGACCCCTATGATCGACCAGGTGATCCGCTGGACACAGCGACGCATGGGACGGGAATACCTGACAGACACCGGGCTGAATGGCCGGGATATTGCCCAATCGGCGGTTTTAGCGAACTACAACATTCGGACCATCGATGACTTACGTGATCTAGGATAAGGAGGATAGCATGGCGATCAAACAGAAGCTTAAAAGCCCGATGGCGGTCAATTTCATCTCGCTGGTATTGTTGCAAGGGGTCAATTACCTCCTGCCCCTGATCTCATTCCCTTTCCTGTTCCGGGTATTGGGTGTGGAGCGCTGGGGATTGGTCACCTTCGGCTATTCGTTGATGCAATATTTCGTGATGTTCACCGACTTCGGGTTCAACCTGTCGGCCACCAAATACATCTCGCAGCACCGGAGCGACCCGAAAGCGATCAACGATTACCTCAACAGCGCCATGACGGGGCGTTTCCTGCTTTGCCTTGTCAGCCTGTTGATCCTGCTCATCCTGATCGGAGGATTCGATAAGTTCCGGACAGATGCCCTTTTCTATCTGCTCTATTTCGGTATCATCATCGGCAACGTCATGTTCCCGATGTGGTTTTTCCAGGGCATGGAAAACATGAAATACATCACGGTATTCAACATTATCGCCAAATCACTGAGCTTCATACCTTTCTTCATATTCATCCGGAAACCGGAAGACTATATGCTGGTTCCGGTATGCTACAGCTTCGGATTTGTGCTGGCCGGCCTGGTCAGCCTGTATATTGTCTACGCCAAGATGGATATGCGTTGGTACTGGCCTACGTTAAAAGGGTTAAAAGAGGCTTTACGGGAAAGTTCGATGTATTTCCTGTCGAGAGCATCCACCTCGCTCTTCACGACCAGCAACTCATTCCTGATCGGATTGGTTTGCGGTAATACGGCTGTCGGTTACTATTCCGCGGCAGAGAAGCTTTATCAGGCCTATAACCAATTACTGACACCTTTTACCGGCGTCCTCTTCCCGCATATCGCGAAGAGCCGCGACGTCGGTTTCTTCAAAAAGATATTCTACAGGATCTCTTTCGCGAATATATTCTGTGTCGCGGCAGCTTTAGCGTTGTCCTCTATCGTGCTACAGATCGTCTATGGCACGGCAGACCCGAATATAGAATCGGTCTATCTGGTCCTGGTTAGCGGATGTTTCGTCACAATTCCATCAATGTTAATGGGTTATCCCTTCCTGGCGGCCATGGGACATCCTCATTACACGAACTGGACCATCGTTATTACGTCGATCGTACATATAACCGGTCTATTTATTTTGTATCTTTGCTCAGCCCTCGACACGACGACTGTCGCGATGATGGTGGTCTTCTCTGAGTCTTTGTTAATCTGCTTCAGGGCCGCGGGCATACGACGATTTCATCTATTTAAAACCAAATGAAAACCATGACAGATTTCGATCAATTGTTCCCGGACAATCGTAAATCGGGCGAGACCATCCTACGCCAGGCGCAGCTGGTCATGACCAGGATGTTTAAGATCATAGACTACATCTGCCGCGAGCACCACTTGCGGTACTGGATGTGTTCTGGCACCCTGCTGGGAGCGGTCAGGCATCAAGGTTTTATTCCTTGGGACGACGACCTGGACATTTGCATGATCCGTGAAGATTATGATCGTTTTATCCAAATTGCCCAACAAGAACTACCATCAGACCTGTTCTTGCAAACCCGCGAGACCGATCCGAATTACGACTATCTCGCCCTTCCTTGCAAGATACGGGACAAGAAAAGCCTGATCATCTCCACCGGAATAGAGAAAAAGAAATATCAGATGGGACTCTTCATCGATATCTTCCCCGCGGACCGTTATCATCGCCAACCGGAGATATTGCGGAAAGAGCAAAAAGCGAAGACCTATTTTTACCTGCTTTGCAAAGGATTGGACGCGGAACTGGACAAACAGCACTCGCTTGCCAAACGAGTCGTATCCTACTCCAAGCCTTTACTCCGGGTCCTGGCAAAACGTTACCTGCGCCAAGCCGTCAAACAGGCTAAAGCGAACTTGCAATTAGACAAGGATTGCTTGATCGGGCATGGATTCGATACCCCCTGGCGCCGTTACTTCGCTTATGAGGAGATTTTCCCCTTACGTGAGTACACATTCGAGGGCCATTCATTTTATGGACCCAATAACGCGGATGCCTATCTTTCCCAATTATATGGGAAGAACTACATGACACCTCCGCCACCAGAAAAACGGATATCGACCCACGCGGCCTATTTACGTCCGGTTCTGGAAGATGTCGGCCCCAATAAATAACGCACACCATCAGCGACATAGCCACGTGCCCAATCATCGGCTTTCAGCACCTGGCCATTCCAGCACAACAAGTCGATATCGATCGGAATACGTCCGGCCGCCTTATCCGAGGCGGTCCGGCCCAACTCTGCCTCTATCGACTTGATCAATCGCCGGCATTCCTCAATGGAACATGAAGTATAGGCTATGACAACCTGATTAAGGAATGGGATCGTGGAGGCGCACCCAACCGGAGTCGTATAAACCGCCGGAGCGAAACGTGCGGAAACAAAAGAAGCGCACAGCCGTTCCGCCGCACGCCCTATATTCCATTCCCGTTCCCGGTTCGATCCAAGACAGAGGATCAACTCGTTCGTTTCCTCAATATTTTCCATTACTCATCGACCGGATGATCCACACAAAACTGATTGATGAATTTCACCAACTTAATGTAGCCTTGCGGGAACTTCTCATTCATCATATCACGGATGGAGATGTATTTTTCCTTACCTTCCGATTTCAGGTAAACTTGTGTCAGGACCTCACCCATATCCTTACTGCTCACCTCTTTCTCAAACCCATACGAGTCTTTCATATCAAAAATACGGGCTTCCCCTAAAACGGCACGAACCTGTTCGAATTCCCCGTCGGTCAATGTGCCTTCCAGGATTTTCGGATCCCTTTTACGGGCAAAGTTGTCCATGAAATAATTATAACGCTCAACCTTATAGTTCTTCTGGTCATCAAAAGAAACCTGGATCTTATAGTTTCCCGGACTTTCCAACGAATAAGTAAAGACAAAATCATCCAATTTCGTTTGGCATGAGAAACAGCAGCACAACATCATCACCACAAAAAACGACCAAAGAGCGACACGCTTATTCATTATTTTCCTCCTATTTTTAATTGTTCTTACTTTCCTTATGGCGCGAACATACACAAAATCCCTGAGATTCGTATCGGAGAAACGGAGCGTTTTCATCATCAGTCACGCCTAGTGTCTTTTTAGGATCAGAGATTATCAAGAAATACCTACATCTGAGTATTGCCCGTGATTCAATTATGCGGTAAATTCGCGACGTATTACATGAGCAAATGAGACTATCAGAACTAAACACAGGCGATAAGGGCGTTATCGTAAAAGTCATGGGTCGCGGAGCTTTCCGCAAACGTATTATCGAAATGGGATTTATCAAAGGAAAAGAGGTCTTGGTAATCCAAAACGCCCCATTGAAAGATCCAATCCACTATCGGGT
Organism: uncultured Parabacteroides sp.; assembly: GCA_900552415.1. Taxonomy (GTDB): domain Bacteria; phylum Bacteroidota; class Bacteroidia; order Bacteroidales; family Tannerellaceae; genus Parabacteroides; species Parabacteroides intestinipullorum. The sequence continues at coordinate 1,175 of USAD01000079.1, read as the reverse complement.
AATGGGCTACGACGTATCACTTCGTCGCAAGGACGCAAACATGATCGAGGTGGTCAGTCAAGCTGAATTCGAGAAAGAATACCAATCCAAGATTAATGAAAAAGAGCGAGACGCCGGCTCGTATATCTCCCCCTCTGATAATGACTGGCGAGAAATCGCCCTCCATAAAGGAAAAACAATCAATGTCGCCTTGGTCGGCAACCCCAATTGTGGCAAAACCTCCCTGTTTAATTTTGCATCGGGAGCACACGAGCACGTCGGGAACTACAGTGGCGTAACCGTAGACGCCAAAGAGGGCATTTTCCATCAAGACGGTTACACGTTTCGCATTGTCGACCTGCCGGGAACCTATTCCCTTTCCGCCTACACACCAGAAGAGCTCTATGTACGCAAGCACCTGAACGAGGCGCAACCTGATGTCGTAATCAACGTGGTCGACGCGTCGAATCTGGAGCGTAACCTTTACCTGACAACCCAACTGATCGATATGGACGTTCGGATGGTGATCGCGCTCAACATGTTCGACGAGCTCAAGAATCAAGGCAACAAGTTCGACTATGAGTCACTGGCCAAGATGATCGGAACACCCATTATCCCCACGATCAGCAAGAGTGGTTTCGGAGTCAAGGAATTGTTCCAAAGAGTTATCCAGGTTTATGAAGAACAAGACCCGGTCATCCGACATATCCATATAAATTATGGGGATTCACTGGAAAGAGGGATCCAGAATATCGCTCATGCCTTGAGAAAGAATGCCGATATACCAACCAGCATTTCCAAGCGTTATCTCTCCATCAAGTTGCTCGAGGGCGACAGCGAGATTGAGCGTCACATTAAGGAGTATCCCAATGGCGCAGACCTCCTGAAAGAACGGGACCGGAATGCCGCACAAATCAGCGAACTGCTCTCTACCGATTGTGAGACCGCATTGACCGATGCCCGTTACGGTTTTATCCAAGGCGCCTTACGTGAGACATTTGAACAAAACAAGATAAAGGAGGCGACCAGCACACAAATCATCGACCTGATCGTCACCCACAAGGTATTAGGCTTCCCGATCTTCCTGCTCTTCATGTGGATCATGTTCGAGGCAACGTTCCGCATAGGCGATTATCCGATGGGCTGGATCGAATCGTTGGTAGAGCTGATCGGTAACCTTGTCCAATCGCACATGC
>USAD01000078.1 GCA_900552415.1 uncultured Parabacteroides sp. | reverse complement strand
GATATGAAGCATTTGATCTCGCCATCTCTTTTGTCGGCGAATTTCTTGGATTTGCGTAAGGAGGTGGAAATGATAAACCAAAGCGAGGCGGATTGGCTCCATTTGGATATTATGGACGGCGTGTTCGTGCCAAACATCTCATTTGGATTCCCGGTATTGAAGGCGGTAAAGGAAATTTGCCAGAAGCCGATGGATGCCCATCTGATGATTGTCGAGCCGCATAAGTATATCAAGGAATTCGCGGAGGTGGGGACTTATATGATGAATGTCCATTATGAGGCTTGTACCCATCTGCACCGGACGTTGGGCGCGATTAAGGAGGCAGGCATGAAGGCCGGCGTGACGTTGAATCCTCATACGCCTGTCTGTGTGCTGGAGGATATCGTGCAGGATGCGGATATGGTTTTGCTGATGTCGGTAAATCCTGGATATAGCGGCCAGAAATTCATTGAGCACTCGGTCGAGAAGACGGCCCGCCTGCGTGAGATGATCGATCGTAAGGGACTGAATACCCTGATCCAGGTGGATGGTGGTGTCAATCTGGAGACGGGCAAGCGGTTGCTGGAGGCTGGAGCTGATGTCCTTGTCGCCGGCAATTTCGTGTTCAAGTCGTCTGATCCTTTGGCGACGATTAAGTCGTTGAAAGCATTGCGCTGAGAAAGATATTGATGGATGGCGGGTAAAAGGGCGGTGACGCTTTTACCCGCCATTTTTTTATTACCAAACCATTTTAACTATGATTGAATTGTGCCTGAAACGGCCCTTCTTGAGGCCGCTTGCCTTATGGCTGTTGGGAATCGTGAGTTATCTCTTGTTCCCGCCTTATTGGCTGATCGCCCTGATCGGCTTGTTGTTCTTGTCGATTTTCTTCCTGCTGTTCTTGTCTCGCTTCGGTCGGACGGTTTCTCTTTCGTTTGATGGTCGGTGGGTTTGGGGCGCGTTATTCGCTCCGATCCTTTATGCGCTGTCGGTTTGGACCTGCTGTTATGCGGATTGTTTTCGTCCGGAGAGGAAAGAGCCGGGACGGCTGGAGCGCTGGGCCGAGGAAAGCCGGATCGGTTTGGCGGAACGGTTTGACAGTTGGCGCTGACGGGTGAGGAGAAGGGCGTTGTCTGCGACCTGGCTTTGGGATATGGCGAGGCGATGGAACGTGAGACGAGCCGGAAGTTCTCGGTCACGGGCGTTTCGCATGTCCTGGCCGTGAGTGGTTTTCATGTCGCGGTTATCTGTGGCTTTTTCGGTTGGCTGCTTCGGCCATTGCCCAATCGCGGTTGGGCCCGTTGGATCCGCTACCTTCTTTTGGTCGGTGTTTTATGGGCTTATTCCTTGGTGACGGGCTTGGCGGCGTCGGCCTTGCGTTCCGCCTTGATGCTGACCATCTATTTGACGGCCCGTTTGGCCCGTCGCCGGACGGACAATTACAATACGTTGGCTGCGGCGGCATTCTGCATGTTGGCTATCGATCCTTTTACGTTGTTTGATATCGGTTTTCAGCTGAGTTTCCTGGCTGTCCTTTTCATATTCTATTTCATGCCCCGGTTCGAGCGTTGCCTGGAGGTGCGCAATCCTTTGGTGGCGATCCCGTGGGGTTGGGTTGGCGTAACCTTGTCCGCCCAGTTGGGAACGGCGCCGCTTTGCGCCTTTTACTTTGGGGAGCTCTCGTCGGTGTTCCTGATCACCAATTTGCCCATGACCTTTTTGGCCACATGGCTTATCCCGGCCTCATTGCTTTGGCTGTTTTATCCATCGGACTGGATCGGGGCAGAATGGCTGGAGTGGGCGGTGACGTGGGGCGTCCGGGCGATGGTCCGGGTGGTCGATCGCTTTAGTCAAGTGCCGGGCGCTTCATTCTCGATTCGTTTTGGATGGCTGGGCTTGCTGCTGGCATATGGCCTGTTGTTCTTTTTCATGTTTCGCCGAAGGAGAAAAGGAGATGCGGAGGTTTGGAAAAATAATCGTACCTTCGCGGGATAAGACTAAAAACAGAGGTATGATTACGAAGATCATTCAGGAAGAGAAGATCCAGAAAGCGAAAAAGTATGTGGAGAAAGGCGAGAGTTTCGTTATCGTGACGCATGTCTCGCCGGATGGCGACGCCTTGGGCTCGTCGTTAGGTTTGTATCATTTCCTTTCCGCTTATGGGAAGGATAACGTGACGGTGATCGTGCCGAACGCTTTTCCGCAGTTTTACCGTTGGATGCCGGGCGCCAAGGATATCGTGGTGCATGAGAAATATCCGGAGTTCGCGGAGGAATTGATCGCGAAGGCCGACGTGATTTTCTGCCTGGACTTCAATGAGCCGAAGCGGATCGAGAAGCTGGCGCCGGCGGTCGTGTCCGCTCCAGGGCGTCGGGTCATGATTGATCATCACTTGAATCCGGCCGATTTTTGCCGGGTCACGATATCTTATCCCGAGATGTCGTCTACCAGCGAGATGATCTTCCGTTTCATCTGCCGGATGGGGCTTTTCGAGTTGCTTAACCGCGAGGCGGCCATCTGTATCTATACGGGAATGATGACCGATACGGGCTCGTTTACCTATAACTCCAACAAGCCGGAGATCTATACTATCGTGGGTGAGTTGATCAAGAAGGGCATTGATAAGGATTTGATTTACCGGCAGGTAAACCAGGTGTACTCTGAGGCACGGCTGCGTATGCTCGGTTATGTCCTCTATGAGAAGATGAAGGTTTATCCCGACAAGCGTGCGGCGCTTATTACGCTCTCGAAAGCGGAGCTGGATCGTTTCGGCTACCAGCCGGGCGATACGGAAGGTTTCGTGAACCAGCCGTTGGCGATCGAGAATGTTGATTTTAGCGTCTTTATCCGCGAGGATAAGGAGTATGTCAAGATCTCCCTGCGTTCAGTGGGCGATTTCCCTTGCAATCTTTTCGCCAACCGTTATTTTAACGGAGGCGGGCATAAGAACGCCTCGGGTGGCGAGTTCTTCGGGACGCTTGAGGAGGCGATTGAGACCTTCGAGAAGGGCCTGGCGGAATTTACTTATTGATCCGCTTTGGTTTTTAACTTTTCCCAACGTCTGGGGGAGAACTTTTTTATGTAAGTTCGCGATAACATAATCACTTTATTATAAAGAGGAAACAAATGAAGAAAGGGTTTTATTTCGTGTTGATCCTGTGTGCCGCTTGCTTGATGGGCTCATGCAGCAAGACCAAGTCGTACACGGACATGTTGAATGATGAGAAGAAGGCGATCAATCGATTGATCGATAGTTTGGGTATCGAGGTGCTGAAGGATTTTCCGGATGACTCGATCTTCGCTGAGAACCAGTTCGTGAAGTTGGATAATGGGGTTTACATGAATATTATCGATCGGGGTGAAGGGCGTGCGACTCTCTATTCGACGAAGATCATGTATCGTTGTAATGCCTATTATTTCTCGAATAATTTCCAGATGTGTATTGGAAATTATGGTCCGAACAGCAACGGTACGGTGCCTTGCCCGTCGAATGGAGCACAAACAATTCCTTTTATTTATGGTGAGGGAACCTCTAGGGATAAGTCGGATTCGAAATATTATTATGTAAGTGAGGGCCTTCAGGCTCCTTTGAAATATGTCGGGCATCATGGCCGGGTGAAGCTGATCGTACCTTTCGATAAAGGAACTTATCAAGATCAGGGATATTATTATCCGGTCTATTTTGAGGTTTTAGAATATTTATTTGAGGATCAATTATAATATCGACACATGACACTTATTAAGTCTATTTCAGGTATTCGTGGAACGATAGGCGGTAACGCGGATGAGGGATTGAGTCCCTTGGCTATCGTTAAGTTCGTTTCCGCTTATGCGATGTTCATCCGGAAAAGGTCGAAAGTGACGACAAACAAGATCGTTGTCGGTCGCGACGCCCGTATTTCCGGCCCAATGGTGAAACAGGTTGTTTTAGGTACGTTGACCGGAATGGGATTCGACGTGGTCGACATTGACTTGGCGACGACTCCGACAACGGAGCTGGCCGTGGCTATGGAGGGCGCTTGTGGCGGTATTATCTTGACCGCTAGCCATAACCCGAAGCAGTGGAACGCGTTGAAGTTGCTCAATGAGCGAGGCGAGTTCCTGAATGCCGAGGAGGGCGCCGAGGTGCTCCGGATCGCGGAGAGCGAGGCGTTCGAATACGCGGACGTGGAGCATCTGGGTAAAGTGATCCCGGATAACACTTATAAGGAGAAACATATCCGTCAGGTTCTGGGTCTTGATTTGGTGGATGTCGAGGCGATCAAGGCAGCCAATTTCCGGGTAGCGATCGATTGCGTGAACTCGGTGGGCGGCATTGTCTTGCCCGACCTGCTGTATGCCTTGGGCATCAAGGAGATCTTTAAGTTGCATTGCGCGCCTCATGGTAATTTCTCGCACAATCCGGAGCCGCTGCCGGAGAACTTGACAGAGATCTCGGAGCTGATGCGGCACGCGAAGGCCGACGTGGGCTTCGTGGTGGATCCCGACGTGGACCGTTTGGCGATCGTTTGCGAGAACGGCGAGATGTTCAACGAGGAATATACGCTGGTGGCGGTGGCCGACTATGTGTTGAGCCGCACGCCGGGTAATACGGTCAGCAACTTGAGCTCGAGCCGGGCTTTGCGCGACGTGACCCGCTCTTATGGCCGTGAGTATAATGCTGCCGCTGTAGGTGAGGTGAACGTGGTCGCCAAGATGAAAGAGACCAACGCCGTGATCGGTGGCGAGGGTAATGGCGGCGTGATTTATCCGGCAAGCCATTACGGTCGCGACGCCCTGGTGGGCATCGCCCTTTTCTTGAGTCATCTGGCCCGCAAGAAGATGAAGGTAAGTGAGCTGCGTGCGACTTATCCTTCCTATTTCATCTCGAAGCAGAAGGTGCAACTGACACCGGAGATCGACGTGGACGCCATCTTGGCCAAGGTCAAGGAGCGTTTCGCCGGCGAGGAAATTACGGATATTGATGGCGTGAAGATCGACTTCCCGGAGAAGTGGGTTCATTTGCGGAAAAGCAATACCGAGCCGATCATCCGGATCTATGCCGAGGCGCACACGATGGCGGAGGCCGAGGCCTTGGGTGGCGAGTTGATCCGTGTGATCCAGGAGATGTGTAAATAATCGGACAGCATTGTTTCATACATATATAATATGGGTGGCACATGGATTTTGTGGTCCGTGTGCCATTTTTATAACCTAATAAATCTAATCATGAAAAGTCAAGAGTTAAGAAAAATGGCTCCGGAGATCGACTCCCTGCGATTGGGCAGCGGTTGGACTTTGCCTGAATTGTCGAAGCCGCAGGTGATCATCGAGAGCAGTTATGGGCACAGCCATCCAGGCAGCGCCCATCTGGACCGCCTGGTCCGGAAAGCGACCGAGGGGATCGATCGCGAGGGTGGGCGTGCCGCTCACTATTTTTGCACGGATATCTGTGATGGCGAGGCGCAAGGCCACGATGGAATGAACTACTCGCTCGTCTCGCGCGACATTATGGCCGCAATGATGGAGATTCATGTGCGGGCCACGCCGTTCGACGCGGGTGTTTTCATCGCCAGTTGCGACAAGTCGGTGCCGGCCCATCTGATGGCCATCGCCCGACTGGATATGCCTGCCCTGTTCGTGCCGGGCGGCGTGATGAAGGCCGGCCCCAATTTGCTGACATTGGAACAGATCGGAACCTATAGCGCCCAGTATGAGCGGGGTGAGATCTCGTTGGAGCGCTATCAGGCTTATCAGCGTGACGCGTGTCCAGCGTGTGGCGCATGCTCGTTTATGGGAACGGCCTCGACGATGCAGGTGATGGCCGAGGCTTTGGGTATCGCCCTGCCGGGATCGGCCTTGATACCAAGTCATTTGCCAGAGCTGGAACAGATGGCGGTCGCTGCGGGTGAGCGGTCGGTTGCCTTGGCGAAAGAGGATTTGCGGCCAAGCCGTATCCTGACCCGTGAGGCGTTCGAGAATGCGATCATGGTGCACGCCGCTATCGCCGGGTCGAGCAACAGCTTGTTGCATCTGCCCGCCGTGGCGCATGAGTTGGGCTGGGACTTGTCGCCCGAGTTGTTCGACGAGCTGCATCGCCGGATTCCTTATATATTGAATATCCGTCCTTCCGGCTTTTGGCCCGGCGAGTATTTCTGGTACGCTGGTGGCGTGCCGGCCGTTATGCGAGAGATCCGGAAGTTCCTGCATCTGGATGTCTTAACCGTCACGGGAAAGACATTGGGCGAGAATCTTGATCGGTTGGAGGCGGAGGGCTTTTATGAGCGTTGCCATGCTTATTTGGCGGAGAAGAAGGTGACGGTGGAAGAGATTATCCGCTCGATCGATCGTCCGATCCGTCCGCAAGGCGCCATCGCGATCCTGAAAGGCAACCTGGCGCCGGATGGTGCCGTTGTCAAGCATTCGGCCATCTCGTCCAAGTTGCTCCAGGCGACGTTGCGGGCACGGGTGTTCGACCGTGAGGAGGACGCGATCGCCGCGATCTTGCGTAAGGCGGTTCATCCCGGTGAGGCGGTGTTTATCCGTTATGAGGGACCGAAGGGCAGTGGCATGCCCGAGATGTTCTATACGACAGAGGCGATCGCATCCGATCCGGAACTGGTGGAGTCGATCGCCCTGATCACCGATGGTCGTTTCTCTGGTGCGACCCGTGGACCTGCGATCGGTCATGTCTCGCCTGAGGCGTTCGAGGGCGGCCCGATCGCCTTGGTGGAAGAGGGCGACCTGATCCGGATCGATATTCCGGCCCGTCGGCTGGATATTGTGGGCGCTGGAGGCGTGGAGATGACACCACAGGCGGTGATGGATCTTTTGGCGAAGCGTCGGGCGGCTTGGAAGCGGCCGGCTTCCCGATATTCGAAGGGCATATTGGGCGTTTATACCCGCTACAGCGCGTCGGGCATGCAAGGCGGTTATCTGCGTCCGCGAGCGGAGGAGGAGTGAGGCCATGTCGTTTGTCATTATCCTGGCGAGTATCCTGTTGCTGGTTTTCTTGATCTCCTATTGGAAGATCGATGCCTTCATCTCGTTCATCATCGTCTCGTTGGTGGCGGGAATCGCTTTGGGCATTCCGGTGGGCGACGTGCCCGACGTGGTCAATCGGGGTATCGGCAACATCATGAGTGGCTTGACCTTGATCCTGATCTTCGGGGCGATGCTGGGCAAGCTGGTGGCCGAGAGTGGCGCCGCCCGCAAGATCGCCAACGTGATGGTGGGCGCCTTCGGGACACGGCATATCCAGTGGGGATTGATGGTCACCGGTTTCGCGGTGGGCATTCCGTTGTTTTATAACATCGGGTTTATCCTTCTGGTGCCGATCATCTTCTCGGTGGCGTTCCAGTATAAGTTTCCGGTGGTTTATATCGGCTTGCCGATGCTGGCCTCCTTGTCGGTGGCGCATGGCCTGTTGCCACCGCATCCGTCGCCGGTCGCTTTGGTGGCCCAGCTGGATGCCGATATAGGGCAGACGCTGGTTTATGGTCTGATCCTGGCCATTCCGGCGATCGTGATCGCCGGCCCGCTCTTCAGCCAGACACTGAAGGGCATCCAGAGCGGTCCGATCACCCTGTTTGAGCAGAAAGAGGTGGATCCCGCTTTCCGTACGCCCTCGACCTGGAACAGTTTCCTGAGCGCGACACTGCCTGTTTTCCTGTTGGTGTTGGTGACGCTCCCGACCTTCTTTTCCGTCCAAATGGACGATCAGACGAGTCAGTTGTTCCGTTTCGTGGGTTCGCCGACGGTCGTGATGTTGGCGGCGGTGCTCATCGCGAGTTACACGTTGGGCCTGCGACAAGGGCGGAGCGTCACCCAGGTGATGGGCATTTATACCGAGGCGGTGAAGGAGATCGCCAATATCCTGTTGATCATCGCCGGGTCGGGCGTCTTTAAGCAGGTGATGGAGGAGAGCGGAGTCAGTTTGGAATTGGCTACGGTCTTGAGCCAATTGCCGATCCATCCGTTGGTGTTGGGTTGGCTGATGGCGGCGATTATTCGGGGTTGTATCGGCTCGGCCACGGTGGCTGCCTTGACCGCTTCGGGCATGTTGATTCCCTTGACCTGCGAGAGCGGCGTGAACCCGAACCTGATGGTTTTGGCGATCGGATCGGGCAGCCTGATGTTCTCGCACGTGAACGATTCCGGCTTCTGGATGTTTAAGGAGTATTTTAATATCAGTATAAAGGACACCTTGCGCTCCTGGTCCGTGATGGAGATCATTGTCTCCGTGGTGGGCATTTGTGGCGTGATGGTTTTAAATCTTATTATCGAATGACGAAAGTACAATCTTATCTGGCGTCCTTTCCCGAGGAGAAGCGGGCGCTGTTCGCTCCGGTCTATGGCGATGTGGATCGTTTCTATACGGTGGTTTACCTGATCGCCAAGAACGAGCATTTGACGGACCTGGATAAACCCGATCGTTATGAGGATCGCTTGCGGATGATCCGCCAGGTGCGTTCGCTGGTCGAGAAGCAGCTGGATGGCTTCGGGTTGGATGGTGAGTCGGTTGTGGCCGATATCGCCAGCGATTATTTCGAGGATTTTGTCAATTATCGGGAGTTGCCCCTGACGTTGTCTAACGAGGAGTTCGTGGAGATTATCCGTCGGATTACCCAATCGTAGTGAACGCCGGAAGGCATGCTTTCCTTATTCTATGCGCATTTTTAGTAAAATGGGATGATTTATATCCATAATTTTACTAAATTGCGCATTATTTTGTTATAAGGAAAGAGTAATGCGAGAGTTGAATGACTTTTTGTCGATGGTTGATGCCCACTTTGGCGGCTCACAATGGTTTGTTTACCTGTTGTTGGGGACAGGTTTGTTTTATACGATCTACTTGGGTTTTCCCCAGATCCGTTTCTTCAGGCACGCGATCGACGTGGTGAGCGGAAAATACGATCATGCCCGTCATGTGGGTGATACGTCGCATTTCCAGGCTTTGGCGACCGCACTTTCAGGAACGGTCGGGACGGGTAATATCGCCGGTGTGGCGTTGGCGATCCATTTAGGAGGGCCGTCGGCGGTGTTTTGGATGTTGGTGACGGCCGCCTTGGGTATGACGACCAAGATGGTGGAGGTGACACTCTCGCACAAGTATCGGGAGCAGTTGCCCGACGGGACCATCTCGGGTGGCCCGATGTATTATATGAAGCGGCGGCTCCACCTCTCCTGGCTGGCCGGCTTGTTCGCTTTTGCCACGATCCTCTCGTCGTTCGGCACGGGCAGCTTGCCACAGATCAATAGCATCTCGAACGCCATGTTCTCCTCGTTTGGCATCAGTCATTACATTACGGGATTGGTCTTGGCCGTGATCCTGGCACTGATTATCATCGGCGGTATTAAGCGAATCGCCCAGGTGACGGAGAAGCTGACCCCTTTCATGGCGATTGTCTATGTTTTGGGCTCGCTGAGTGTCCTTATCTATAATTATGATCAGGTGTGGCCTGCGGTGGTCGCTATTTTTGGAGGCGTTTTCTCTGGAACGGCGGCGACGGGCGGATTTCTTGGGGCGACGGTCGCGTTGGCTTTCAATCGGGGCGTAAACCGTGGCCTTTTCTCCAACGAGGCGGGACAGGGATCGGCCCCGATCGCCCATGCGGCGGCCAAGGCCGAGGATCCGGTCTCGGAAGGCATGGTTGCCCTGTTGGAGCCTTTCATCGATACGATCGTCATCTGCGCATTGACCGGATTGGTGCTGGTCTCTTCCGGTGTTTGGCATGAGAAATACCAGAACCAGTTTCAAGGCGCCGACTTGGTTGTCTTGGCTGGCGATTATGCCGAGTCGGACGCTGCGGCTCGGGCAGAGGTCGGGGCGCACCTGTTGGGTGAGAAAACCTTGCCTCTTTTTTCGGGCGACCTGCGTGTAGAGCGTGGCGAGATCGAGACCGAGGGAATTACGATCCTGCATGCCCGTTCGTTCGCCGAGGCCGTTCAGGTCAAGCGGGACGGACAGCCCTTTACCGGGACATTGCGTGTCGATCAGGGCAAGGTGCTTTTCCCGCAAGCCGGCGACAAGGCGGTCTATATGGAGGGACGGTCGCTCCTGCATTCGGCGCCGCTCTCCACGGAGGCCTTCAAACGAGGGATTCTGGGGGATTGGGGACAATATGTCATTCCGGTCTCGTTGTTGCTTTTCGCCTTTTCCACCACGATCGCTTGGGCTTATTACGGGAGCCGGGCCATTACTTATCTTTGGGGCGTACGCTCTGTGCGCTATTATCAGGTGATTTATGTCGTCGCCTTTTTCCTCGCTTCCTTTACGGACACGACGATCGTTTGGACCCTCTCCGGAATCACGGTCGCCTTGATGACCTTGCCCAACCTGATCGGCATCCTGTTGTTGCGAAAGGAGGTGAAGGCCAGCGTACGGGATTACGTAAGAAAAATGAAACTGGGGTAA
>USAD01000077.1 GCA_900552415.1 uncultured Parabacteroides sp. | reverse complement strand
CAAAAACGAAAAGCATTTGCCAATCCGCCTTGGAAGGTTCCTCTCCATAAGGCGTAAAAAACTTGGAGAGCTGCCGGGTCTTACCTAACTGGGTCCACCGTTCTTCCTTTTCCTGTTTCCAATTTTTTAAGGCGATATTTTCCTCTCTTAACAAGTTAATTTCCCCTGAAAGTCGCGCCTTTAAAGCCTGAAATTTAAGCTCACTCTCCTCGATAAGGTCACGCTCATGATCCTCGCGGGCATGAATATCCTTAAAAAGATTGTCTCGAATCAAGGAAAGCTCCTTGATTGTCCGCTCGTTCCTCAGAACGCGATCCTTATTCTCGACGAGTTTCTGCCGCAAACCCTTCCGCTCCCGCAAAACCTGAAGAAAATAGAACAGAACGACAAAAAAGAGGACTATACCCCCAATTCCCAACAAAGCGTAACGATATTTCATGTCCGCGGAATCGAGCCGGGTCGCCATCAATTGCCGCTCAACCTCCTCATACGAATAAAACGCCTGATATTTTCGGATGGATTCCGATCGTTGTCCTGTCTGGATGGAATCACGTACGACTTCATATCGCTTCGCCAAAGTAGCCGCCTCCTTCCAATGTTTTTGCTCGAAAGCAATTTCTTTCAAGTAAAATAATCCACCAGCCCGAGTTTTCAAAGCTGGAGCAGAATCTACACAAGCCTGCAGGTAATAACGGGCCGAATCTAGCTGTCCGCTTTGCCTTAACATGTCACCTAAAACTAAATAAGCTGGATATTTAATTTGAGGTCGAATGGCCTTATTTCGCAAAACGGTTCGTAACAGCTCCCGTGCCTCATCCATCCGCTGTTCCGCCATATAAAGCGAGGCCAGCTCCGTATAAGTAGAAAGAACAACCCGTTTCGACATCAAGGAAATCGCCTTCTCATCACAAAGCATCGCGCTGTCTTGTCGCCCCAACATCAAGAAGACCCGGCTCAAATCCCGCAAGGCGAACACCTGCCCCGTCGAATCGCCCAACAGCCGGAAATTCTCGACCGCTTCCTTCTGGTGAGGCAACGCCTTATCATAAATCTCCTGATAAGTATATAAGGTACCGATATGATTATGAACCCGTCCCAACAAGGCGTAATCCCCTATTTGTTCCTCATCCCGCAAGGCTTTAAGATAATATTCCTGCGCCTTCAAGGGTCGCGCCAAGTCCTGATTGATCCGGCCACGATAATACCAGGCTTTCGCTCGCCGCGTCAAGTCGTCGGTCTCCTCGTAATAATCAGTCGCGATCGTGATCAGGGAGTCGGTCGTATGCTCGACATAAGCCTTATCCGCCGCCTCGGTCCATAACAGGTAATAACGCGCCATCTCCTCACGTGAGAGAAGCGCCGGATTCTCCACCCGCTTCAACAACACCATCGCGCTATCCGGATAGTCACTCACGACACTCTCCACCTGCCGAAACAGCGCCTCGTGCTCGCCCGCCCGATTACAGGCGAGAAGAAACAGGAGCAAAAGCCCTAAAAGATATTTCCATTGGTTCATCATCATCGTCCCGATTTATTTAACCACGATCCACCGCTCAATATTCCGGACCGCCGATGAAAAATTGACCCCGACCTTGATCACCTCCCGCCCGTCGTGGGCGAAAGGATCGGCGTAACCCTTTTCCTCGATCTGCCGCAAGGCCTCCTCCGCCGTGCCGTCCAGCTTGAACTCCATAATATAAATGTAGCGGTCTGTCTTCAAGACCAAATCGATCCGGCCCCGGTTCGTATGATATTCCACCTGCGTATACAGCCCCACCAGACGGAAGACGATAAACAGCACATTCTGGTAATGCAGCTCCAGGTCGCGGGCCAGCTCATAGGGCGTATCCGCGAAGAAGGACTGGAGACGCTCGAGGAAGGCGTCCACGTCGCCCTGACGGACCTCACGCACAAAACGTTGGATCTCGAAAGCGGTATCCACCCTGTTGACCGAGGTATAATAGGGCAACAGGTATTTGACAAACCCCTCTTCTACCTCTCGGTTCGGGAAGCCCAACGTATAGAGTCCAAATTCCGGATCGTAGGCCTTAATTGTCAAATAACCGCTCTGATAGATCACCGGAATGGGATTGTAAGAGGCGGCGTCGATGCTGTTCAGGACGCTTGCGCTGGTCTCCGTGTGCGCCATATTATAAAGGTTATATTTCGTCCGTTTCAGCAGCTCCACCAGATAGGTCGGTGTACCCGTCTCGAACCAATAGTCGCCGAATTTCCGTTTGGCGAAGGTATTCAACAGACTGAAAGGGTTGTAAATACCGATCGTGTTTTCCACGAAGTGGTAACCGTCGTAACGCTCCTTCAATTCCTGAGATGCCGCCTCTACGGTTAATCCCTGGTTTGTCGCCAGGTTTTGAACATCCTCCATCAACTGCCCCATGATCTCCGCCTCGGTAATCCCGCAGATCGTCACGTAACGCTCATCCATAGAAATGTCTTCCAGATTATTGAGATCGCTAAAGACGCTCACCTTCCCGAACTTCGTCACACCCGTCAACAAGGCGAAACGGATGCAACCGTCCATCGTCTTCAGCACCCCATAGAAGGGTTTCAGGATCGAGCGCATCTCGCCTTGAAGATCCTCATCATGAAGGGTCTGCAAGAGCGGCTTGTCATACTCGTCGACCAGGATCACCACCCGGCGCCCCGTCTGTTTATAAGCCCGCTGGATAACGCCAGCGAACCGGAGCGGCAGGCTCCGCTCCGCGGGATCGCTACCATAAAGGTCCTCCCAAGCGGTGACGTTCCGGTTCAATATATCCACCAGATCAGTCGTGGAAGCGTATTTGGAGATATTCAGGTCCAAATGGAAGATCGGATGCTCCAGCCATTCCTTCTCGAGGGAGGCCATCGCCAACCCCTCGAACAGCTCCTTCTTCCCCTGGAAATAGGCCTCTACCGTAGAGATCAGCAGGCTCTTGCCAAAACGGCGAGGGCGGCTCAGGAAATAATAACGTCCCGTTGTCACCATTTGGTGGATCAGGGCAGTCTTGTCAATATAAAGATAGCCATCCTTACGAAGGCTCTCGAAATTCTGGATACCGATAGGATATAATCGTGGACTCATAGCGCTCGTTTGTTTAATTCGATCTCTTTACGCGAAGATAAAAAAGATATGCTGCGAGAACAACAGAAAATAACTACCTTTGTGGCTTTAGAATGAAATCATTAGATCATAATCAGAAGAGTCATGGAATATAATTTCAGAGAGATTGAGAAAAAATGGCACGAGTACTGGGTTGCCAACAAGGTTTATCAGGTGGAAGTAAACCCTAATAAACCAAAATACTATGTATTGGATATGTTCCCCTACCCTTCCGGCGCGGGATTGCATGTCGGCCACCCGCTCGGTTATATCGCCTCGGATATCTATTCACGCTATAAACGGCTGAACGGCTTTAACGTGTTGCATCCCATGGGTTACGACGCTTATGGACTGCCCGCCGAACAATACGCCATCCAGACGGGGCAACACCCGGAGGTGACGACCAGAAACAACATTGCCCGCTATCGCGAGCAGCTCGACAAGATCGGTTTCTGCTACGACTGGAGCCGCGAGCTGCGCACTTGTGATCCGGAATATTACCATTGGACCCAATGGGCCTTCATCCAGATGTTCAAGAGCTATTACGACAACGACAAGAAGCAGGCCCGCCCCATCAGCGAGCTGGTCGCCGCCTTCGAAAAGAACGGTACGGAGGGATTGAACGTCGCTTGCAGCGAGGAGTTAAGCTTCACCGCGGATGAGTGGAAAGCGAAGAGCGAGAAGGAGAAAGAGGAGACCTTGATGAACTACCGCATCGCTTACCTGGGCGATACGATGGTTAACTGGTGTCCGCAACTGGGAACGGTATTGGCCAACGATGAGGTGGTCAACGGTGTCTCGGTTCGTGGCGGTTATCCGGTTGAGCAAAAAGTGATGCGCCAATGGTGCTTGCGTGTTTCCGCTTATGCCCAACGCCTGCTGGATGGCCTGGAGACGATCGACTGGACCGACTCCCTGAAAGAGACCCAGCGGAACTGGATCGGCCGTAGCGAGGGAACAGAAGTTCGTTTCAAGGTCAAGGACAGCGATATGGAATTCACCATCTTCACGACCCGTGCCGATACGATGTTTGGTGTCACCTTCATGGTATTGGCTCCGGAGAGCGAATTGGTACCCCAACTGACTACGGCAGAGCAAAAGGCGGATGTCGAGGCTTACCTGGAGCGGACCCGCAAGCGCACAGAGCGTGAGCGTATCGCCGATCGTTCGGTAACGGGTGTCTTCAGTGGTTCTTATGCCGTCAATCCTTTCACGGGCGAAGCGGTGCCCATCTGGATCAGCGACTATGTATTGGCCGGTTATGGAACAGGCGCGATCATGGCGGTTCCGGCACACGATAGCCGCGACTACGCTTTCGCCAAGCATTTCGGATTGGAGATCCGTCCGTTGGTGGAGGGTTGCGATGTCAGCGAGGAGAGCTTCGACGCGAAAGAGGGTATCGTTTGTAACTCGCCTAAAGCCGGCGCTACACCCTATTGCGATCTCTCATTAAATGGCCTGACCATCAAGGAGGCGATCGCCGCTACCAAGAAATATGTAAAAGAGCATCATTTAGGCCGTGTAAAGGTCAACTATCGTCTGCGCGACGCTATCTTCAGCCGCCAGCGTTATTGGGGCGAGCCCTTCCCTGTCTATTACGACGCGAACGGTATGCCACAGATGTTGCCCGAAAGCTGCCTGCCGCTTCTCTTGCCGGAAGTTGATAAGTTCTTGCCGACCGAGACGGGCGAGCCGCCATTGGGCCACGCGACAAAATGGGCTTGGGACACCGTTAACCAACAGGTTGTAGAGGTTTCCAAGATCGACCGCAAGACCGTCTTCCCATTGGAGTTGTGCACGATGCCGGGCTTCGCTGGATCATCGGCTTACTACCTGCGTTATATGGATCCACACAACCATGAGGCTTTAGTGGACAAGCAAGTTGACGAGTACTGGCGTAATGTCGATCTGTATATCGGCGGTACGGAGCACGCTACGGGCCACCTGATCTATAGCCGTTTCTGGAACAAGTTCCTGTTCGACCTCGGTTTGGTATGCGAGGAGGAGCCGTTCAAGAAATTGATCAACCAAGGTATGATCCAGGGCCGCTCGAACTTCGTTTATCGTATCAAGGATACCAATACTTTTGTCTCTTACAATTTGAGAGACCAATACGAGGTAACACCGATTCATGTGGACGTAAACATTGTCTCCAACGATATTCTTGACCTGGAGGCTTTCAAGCAATGGCGTCCGGAATATAACGACGCGGAGTTTATCCTCGAGAACGGAAAGTATATCTGCGGTTGGGCGATCGAGAAAATGTCCAAGTCCATGTTCAACGTGGTGAACCCGGATATGATCGTCGATAAATATGGTGCCGACACGCTTCGTCTCTATGAGATGTTCCTCGGCCCGTTGGAGCAATCCAAACCGTGGGATACGAATGGTATCGATGGCGTACACCGTTTCTTGAAGAAGTTGTGGAGCCTCTATTTCGGCAATAAGGAGGCGATCCAGATCTCCGGAAACGAGCCGAACGCCGACGAGCTGAAGTCGTTGCATAAATTGATCAAGAAGGTGACGTTCGACATCGAGCATTTCTCTTACAATACCTCTATCAGCGCGTTCATGATCTGCGTCAACGAGTTGACCGGCCTGAAATGCAACAAGCGGGCGATCCTTGAGCCGCTGATCATCTTGCTGGCACCATTCGCTCCACACATCGCCGAGGAGTTGTGGCACCAGATGGGACACGACACGACAGTTTGCGACGCTCCATGGCCCGCATATAATGAGGAATACCTGAAGGAGAAATCGGTTGTCTACGCGATCTCATTCAATGGCAAGGCCCGTTACAACCTGGAATTGCCGGCAGACATCTCACGCGAGGACGCAGAGAAGGCGGCCCTGACTCACGAGAACTCAGCGAAATGGCTGGAGGGAAAGACGGTCCGCAAGGTCATCGTCGTCCCGGGTAAAATTGTTAATATCGTTGTGGGATGAACCGCCGATTGACAAAAATCTACTTTTCCGTGCAGGATTACCTGATGATCCTGCTCGGAACCATCTTGTATGGATTCGGCTTCAATGCCTTTATCCTCTCAAACGAAATCGTGACAGGCGGCGTGAGCGGTATCTGCGCGTTGATCTTCTTCGCGACCAACGGATTGATTCCCGTCTCTGTCTCCTATTTCGTGATCAATGTCGCCCTCTTGATTGTCGCCCTGAAGATATTGGGTGTCAAATTCCTGATCAAGACAATCTTCGGCGTCTTCTCGCTATCGGCCTCCCTCTCGTTTTTCGAATGGCTGTTCCATGGCGATCCTTTATTGCACGACGAGCCTTTCATGTCGATTATCATCGGTGGTTTCTTGTGCGGAGCGGGTTTGGGATTGGTCTTCTCGGCCAACGGAAGCACGGGCGGTACCGATATCATCGGCGCGGTGATCAACAAATACAAGAACATCTCGATCGGTCGGATCCTGTTGTTCTGTGATTTTATCATCATCAGCTCCTCGTTCGTGATTTTCCACAACGTAGAGAAGATCGTATTCGGTTTCGTGGAGATGGCGGTCAGCAACTATGTCCTCGATATGGTGTTGAACGCCAACCGGCAATCGGTCCAGTTCCTGATCTTCTCGCTCAAATACGACGAGATCGCAGAGGCGATCATCCGGGACTTAGGACGAGGATGTACCATTCTTGATGGTGTAGGTGGCTATTCCAAGAAGCCGGTCAAGGTGGTTGTGCTCCTGGCCCGCAAGTCGGAATCCGGAAACATCTTCCGGTTGGTCAAGCACATCGACCGCGACGCTTTCATCTCGCAGAGTATCGTGCAAGGTGTCTATGGCGAGGGATTCGACCAGATCAAGACATAACTTTTCTGTCGTCTCACCAATTTGCCGTAATGACAAAAGAGCTTTTCAAAAGCCTCACCGGAGTTCCGGCGGGGCTTTTGAACTTTTCTCCAGACCAAACGAGCGTTAAAATTGGCCAGAGAACTTTTCTCCAGACCAAACGAGCGTCAAAATTGGCCGGAGAACTTTTCTCCAGGCAAAACGAGCGTTAAAATTGGCTAGAGAACTTTTCTCCAGGTTTCGCCTCCTTCCGGCAAAGGTGAAAACGATAAAAACAACAGATTCACAATAAACAGGGACAATAAACCGTTTGACTCCTAGAGTCAATAAATAAATTCTTATACAATATAATAATGAGAACACTCGTATTCGCTACAAACAATAAGCATAAACTGGATGAGGTCCGGAAAATCACCTCCGGACAAGTAGAGATCGTCAGCCTCTCTGATATTCAATGTCACGACGAGATACCCGAGACGGCCGACACGCTCGAGGGCAACGCGCTCCAAAAGGCCCGTTATATCCATACGCATTTCCAAACCGATTGTTTTGCCGACGACACGGGACTTGAGGTAGAAGCCCTCAATGGCGCACCGAGCGTCTATTCCGCCCGTTATGCCGGACCAGGACACGACTCGGAAGCCAATATGCGTAAGCTGCTGGTTGCTCTTGAGGGAGAAAGCAACCGCAAGGCCCGTTTTCGTACGGTCATCGCCTTAATACTCGACGGAAAGGAATACCTGTTCGAGGGTATTGTCAATGGCCATATCATTGAGGAGAAAAAGGGTTCCGCCGGATTTGGTTACGACCCGATCTTCGTTCCCGACGGCTACAACCAGACCTTCGCCGAATTGGGCGACGACATCAAGAACCGGATCAGCCACCGGGCCATGGCGACTCACAAGTTGGCCGAATTCTTATCCAATATTCCAAAACAAGAGTCATGAGAAGCTATTTAATTACCTTATTGGTCGGTTGGATCGCCCTCGCCACCCAAGCGCAAGGTGTCGGAACCTGGATCACCCGCCTCTCCTATTATAATACGACAGCCGTGGCCGAGGCGGACAATAATGTCTATGCCGTGGCCAACGGCTCGTTATACAGCTACGGGAAAGAGGACCAACGGGTACAGTTTCATTCCAAACAGACCGGATTGAGCGATAACGATATCTCCATGATCGCCTATAATCCCAATGTCAAGACCCTGTTGATCGTCTATTCAAACGGAAATATTGACCTCTGGGGCGAAAATGGAGTGTATAATCTCCCCTATCTGCTCAACGCGACCAACATACAGGACAAAAGTATCAACAGTGTCAACTTTGAGAACGAATACGCTTACCTCTCCGGCAATTTCGGTATCATGGTGATTAACATGAGTAAGAACGAGATCACCGAAACCTACAAGATGGGCCAGACAGTCTATTCCTCCTGTATCCGAGATAAACAAATCTACGCGGCCACCTCCGAGGGATTGATAAGAGCCTCACTCGAGGATAACCTGCTCGATTACAATAATTGGAGCCGTTATCCATTGAATACGGACTTGTTCGACGAGACGCAGATCCGCCAGATCCGCCTGTTCGACAACCGACTTTGTCTCCTGGTCTCGGGAAAAGGAGTCTATACGCTCGATACCCAAGGCACGATTGAACCGCTTTGCCTGGAGACCTACATGCTCGACATGAAGGTAGAGGGCGGAAAACTGTTCGCCTATACGGCGGTTAATACCTATATTTATACGAACACGCTCAGCAAACGGCTCCATGTCGGAACAGGTACGACAAACGGCATCTCCTGCCTGAAAGGAGGCGACACCTATTGGGTCGCTTCCGGCGAGTTAGGACTACGAGGATTGAACATCAACAGCAGCACGGGAAAGATAACCATCGAGGTCGCCGACCTGATCGCCTCCGAGGATTCTCCCAAACGGAACTACAACGATTTCATGACTTATCAACAAGGACGCCTGTTAGTCTGCGGTGGCGGACGATGGGCCGACCGCTACAATCGGGCAGGTACTTTCATGGTCCTGAAAGATGATGTCTGGACCAATTTCAACGAAAGCCAAATCGCGGAAGAAAGCGGCCTCCGTTTTGCTGACGTAACTTCGGCGGCTGTCGATCCGGCCGACACCAGCCATTATTTCGTCTCCACCTGGGGCGAAGGTGTCTTCGAGTTCAAGGACAATGCGTTCGTCAAGTTGCACAATACAACCAACAGTACGTTGGCAACCATCTCCAGCAGCGATCCCAGCTCACTGAATTATACCCGTGTGGACGGTTTGGTTTATGACAAAGACGGCAACCTGTGGATGAACAATACCGCCGTAGGCAGTTGTGTCAAGATCCTCAAGGCCAATGGCAACTGGGCGGAACTGAGTGGAAGCAAGTATTCCTCACTCTATAACCAAGGTATTGTCGACAAACTGTTGATAACCTCCCGAGGCGACAAGTGGATCAATACCGTACGTGGTAGTAATGTGGGCATTACCGTCTTTAACGAGAAGGGAACCATCGACGATACGTCCGACGATGTAGTCAACCATTTCTCGCTTTTCTCCACGGCCAATGGCGACGCGATCTCTGTCAGTGGTTATTTCTGTATGGCGGAGGATAAAAATGGAAATATCTGGCTCGGTACAAACCGTGGCCCGATTATCTGTCCCGTTCCTAATCGGGCGATTGATGATCCGGATCAGATCTATTGTACCCGGATTATTCGTGAACTGAACGGCGAGAACAGTTATTTCCTGGATAATGTCCAGATAAACGCAATCGCCGTTGATGGCGGTAACCGTAAATGGCTCGGCACGGAGGGCGCCGGAATCTTTGTTGTCAGTGAGGATGGCTCGGAGACCATCGAGAACTTCACGACCGATAATTCCCCTCTCCTTTCGGACGTGATCAACAGCATCGCCATAGACGACGTCACAGGCGAGGTTTTCATCGGAACCGATAAAGGTATCATCTCTTACATGGGCGAGGCCACAGAGGGCTCAGAAAGCTATTCAGAGGTCTATGCTTATCCGAATCCTGTACGTCCACAATATGGCGACAAAGTAACGATCACCGGATTGATGAGCGATTCGAACGTGAAGATCACCGACGTGGCTGGTCATCTCGTTTATCAGGGCAAGTCACTCGGTGGACAGCTCACCTGGAACAGACGGAGAAATCGGGGCGAACGGGTCGCCAGTGGCGTTTATCTAGTCCTGGCCGCCACGCCAGAGGGAAAAGAAAGCGTTGTCACGAAGATCGTCGTTGTCAAATAAGCCTGAAGCCTGGTCCACTAGACCGGGCTTTATTTTTACTAACTCCTCTCCTACTTATCCACCATTCATATTATTATTATTATTTCTTCTTTTTCTTTTTAAAAAAAATGATGATAATGATATCCTGTTGAAATCGTTTATAGAAAGGAGTGGATTTACTTGCCCAAAATCTTATTAAGATATCCATTTCGGTTATGAATA
>USAD01000076.1 GCA_900552415.1 uncultured Parabacteroides sp. | reverse complement strand
AAAGAACGGATACCGTTTACCGTCTCACGCAAATGACCACGCGACGTACCTTGCTCATACAACAAACAGATTGAGCCATGGATATCTCCATAAGCGGCCCCTTTTCCCAAATAATAATCATCATAACCCTCTTTAGAATAATAGAGTGTCCCGATCTGATCCAACTCATCCGCCACATGAGTCGAAACCTCCGATGCCAATGCCTGGTTATCGGCTGAAACCAAGTCATGTATCCGTTTAGGATGCCCCGGACTGAAATAATATGGACGAGCAGAGCCTTGTTCATGTAAATCGGCCAACAAATTTGGTAACCAATCCATATAGGTATCCACACCATTTTGTCCCTCTGGGTGTTGCGCCATCAACCAGTCACGATTACAATCAGCCCAATAATGGTTCGTGCGACTTGAGGGCCAAGGTTCCTGAAACTCTCGTGAGTTAAGATCACTCACGTCCGTCTGGCTTCGGGAACTGTTCACCCAACTGGCAAATCGGTTAATACCATCGGGGTTAGCACCCGGAGTCATCAGGATTACCGTCTGCCGCAAAATATCATCGATCTCTCCTCCTTGTGCCGCCGCTAGGAAATAGGCTACCGCCAATGAAGAATTTACACCCGACGGCTCATTACCATGAATACTATAAACCAAGCTTACCACCGCTGGCATACGGGTGATATCCAATGAACCGGAACGTTCGACATCACTCAGGGCCAAGTGCTCTTCCTTGATACGAGCAATATTCTTTTGGTTCTCGGCTGAGGTAATAGTCACCTCTATGAAGGGACGGAATTGATAAGTCCGCCCTGTCTCACGGACTGTCACCCGATCGGAAACAGCAGCCAATGCCTTCATATAATCCACCACTTGCCCCCAGTCGACATGCTGTTGCCCCAACTGAAAGCCCAAAACCTTCTCCGGTGTCGGAATTGCCGGATTATAAGTATAATTACCTTCCGGCAAGAAATAGGAAAGGTCATAAGCGTATTTCTCCGCTTTTGGCTGCGCATGAGGCGAAACAATCCAGCAGAGGAAAAACGCCAATAGTATTAATTTTTTATTCATAGTCCCAGAATTATTTCCATTTTATCAATTATTCACCCAAATATAGGGATTATTATCTATCTGACCTCAAAGTCTAGCACGGAATCTTCTGTATCTTTGAGGCCACGATGAAACAACAGATTAAACTGCTCTATCTCCTCCTCCCGCTCCTTATCCTGAATACCTGGAAAGGACAGGCACAATGGACGAAACAAGACTCCATCTGGCTAAAGAATGTCTTGGAGGGAAAAGACTCGTTGCGACTCAACCCGGAGTTCATGAAGGAGATGCAAGAAGGGTTATTCCTAAATCCCAAGCAACCAGCGGGTGAACAACAAACAGCCCCACGGGAACTGCCCATCACGAAAGATTTCTCGGAATATATGCCCTACAGTGACAACCCGAACAGGAAGGTTCCCCTCAATCAGCTACCCCCAAACGTATTCTGGCGCCATATGCTGCCGCTCGATCCAACATTACCCATCTCCAAGTCATTGCAAGACGAGTTCAGGCAAAAACCCGCACGTGGGAATTCAGGAGCGATCGCCTCTTTCGACGTCGGACAAATGACGAGCCGAAAAGAATACATTCACAGGAAAAATGCTAAACGCGACGGGACACGTCAAAACGTCGGACGTCCACTCCCCAACACGGCGGCACAAAGGGCCTACCAACTACAGGAGGCTCGGAAAAAAGCGAGAATTGCCCGTCAGGACTCCACAAGAAGTAAATACTTCGTAGGACCGATCGAGGAGGAGTATTAAATTAATCCATTTTTCAGCGCACTGTAGTGTAATTCGGATTACACTGCAGTGTATTTGAATTTTCACTGCAGTGAAATTAAAAATGGATTGTGAAAGGTACTGAAAAAACGAAAGGCGCGTTCTCCCGAACGCGCCTTCCCGAATTATGTGTTCATGCTATTATATAAAAGGTTAACTTTTACTCTATTCGTTATCCTTCGTATCCCACCAAACACGTGTATCGTACGTGTCAGCGCCTTGAGCGGCGATAGCCGCATTATAATTATCCATATTCGCGTTATAGTCGTTGTTCGTATAGATACGACGGTAAGGGATATGCGTCGTGACCATCGCCGGGCCAGGAACCAGCGTCGGGACGTTCAAACGGCGCCAGTCGGACCAAGCCTCCATACCGTTCTGCAAATAGTTGGCCAACCAACGCTGCATCGCGATCTTGTAGATCTTCTCCGACTCGGAGCCGGTCAGCTGCACCTTCGGCTGCGCCATGTAGCCGTCGAAATCGGTATAGGTGATGGAGTTGTCGTTCTCGTCCATCGAGCCCACGACGTCGTAGTAATCGAACGAGGCCTGGATACCACGACGGTACAGGTCCTCAGCGTCCGCATTGATCCAACCCCGGACAGCGGCCTCGGCCTCCAATAACAGAATATGAGAAGCTGGTACGACCACCATCGGCGCATCTTGCTCCCAGAAACGAGTATCAAATTCCGCACGTCCTTTATATTTCTCAACTTCTGATTGATCAATACCTAAAGGAACGCCTTCATACTCTCCTTTTTCGTTAGGATCAGCGTACGCATAAAGACGCGGATCATTATATGACTTCAAACTATCAATAATAGTCATGGAAGGTGAAAAATCACGACGGCCGCTCCGAACAATATTCGTATACAAAATATTTTCATTATCCTGCTCTGCAATAAACTTATATTCTAAGCGATCAGCATTATCCTCAATACCACCGTCTGCATAAGCCTGAGCAAAACGCTCACGACCCACAGTTGGATTCACGTCAGACAGCTTGATCGCCATCATCATACGCAAAGAGGCATTCAGTTTCTTCCATTTCGTAATATCGCCCTCATAGAGAATATCGTAAGTATCGTCAAGTGTACCTGACTCATCGAATTGAGCATAAGCTTCTCTTAAGTCACGATCCAAGTCCTCGTAAATAAATTCCTGCGTATCGTACTTCGGCGTAAAATTACCTTCCAGACCTTTGATCGCCTCAGAGTAAGGTAACATACCTAACGCATCTGTTAAATGCATATAATAAAATGCCTTCAACGTACGAGCCGCAGCAATCTGATTTGCATTCGAGCCAAATCCAATAACATTTCCCGCATCCATAGTCTCAGGATCGGTATTCATTTTTATGATCTCTTCCAGATTCTGAATATTCTCATAATAATATGACTGTGTAGAAAAGTCACGTACACTGAACGTTCCATATTGTACATTCTGACGTTCAGCGATATACATCGGAAACATTTGTGTCCACGGATTATAAGTACCATTCCATGCGAAGGTATAAACCCGATTACAAGCGAAAGTGAACATATAGCGAGTATCCGTTTCCGAGGGATTGTTCGGGTCAATATTGATATCACCGAAATCATCACAACTGCCTAACGACAAAACGCCTGCCAGCGCAATTGCCGCCCATTTTATATTTTTCAAGTTCATATTCATCTGTCTTTAATTACATTAATTAGAAAGTCAAATTAACCGTAAAACCAAAGCTTCTAGTAGATGGTGCCTGACCACCCTCCATATAACTGTAGCTTGCTCCACCAATCTCGGACGGATCAATATTGGGAACCGCCGAATAGATCAACCAGGGGTTGGAAGCGACGAACGAGAGGCTGGCTGCCTTTACACCCCAATTATGTTTTGCCAAGAAAGCTGAAGGCACGTCGTAACGAACGCTCAACTCACGCATTTTCAGGTAAGAGGCCTTATAGACGAAGTTTTCCCAAGCGTCCTGATAATAAGTCTGATAATAAGTATTCGCATCAACATAAACCGTCTTCGGGGTATAAGTTCCATCACCATTGTCGATAACACCGTCTACACGAACACCACCACCACTTTCTACGCTACTACGAACCGGATTACCCTTGTCGTTGTAGCCAGCCGTCTCTGCCAACATACCCGAACCGTAACCAAACATATTAGTCGCAGAAGCGATCGCGCCACCAATCTGGAAGTCGAATGAAGCACCCAACGTGAAGTCCTTGAAACGTAAGCTAGTTGAGAAACCACCCGTCACATCCGGCTGGATATTACCCAAATTCTCCTGAGCGGATGTATTGACACTTGGCACCAAAGTGCCGTCTCCGCGCTCTTTTAAAATGATGTTGCCATTCGGGTCGCGATCCCAAACCGTACCACGGATCACACCGATCGGCTCACCAACTTCAGCATACAGATAAGTATAGGTACCAAAACCATAAGAAGACAAACGATAATCAGTCAAACCAGCCGTTAATTCCTCCAACGTATTACGGTTACGAGAGATGTTTGCGTTCAAGGTCCATGTCCAGTCTTTCGTACGGACGATATCGCCACCCAAAGAGAGCTCAACACCACGGTTACGAATCAAACCGGCATTCACGATACGCTTACTGTAACCACTGGCCGGTGTCGCATTCAACTGGATAATCTGGTTCTTGGAATCGCGGTTATAGAAGTTGAAATCTCCCCAAAAGCGGTTGTTGAACATACGCCATTCGGTACCGCTCTCATAAGAGGTTGAAATCGTCGGCTTGATATCCTCATTCTTCAAAACATTATCAATCCAAAAATTCGTTAATCCATCATATTTCACGACAGCATCATCACTGTCTCGTAACTTAAATACTCTATAAATACTATATGGATCTAAAGAAGAACCAACCTGAGCCATAGAGGCGCGGATCTTCCAGAAATTCAACCAAGAGGCATCCTTGAACCAGTTACTACCGATCGCTGCGATAGAGAGACCACCATAGAGATAACTATTGTTTTCAGGAGCCAGCGTAGAGGTCCAATCGTTACGGAGCGAACCATCAATAAAGTAAGTATCGTTCCAGCCAGCCGTTACTGTACCATAAACACTACGTTCGTGCATCTCTGTTTTCAAATTGTTACCACCCGCCAAGCCTGCAGAGCCAGCAGTACTAAAGAAATTATTGATATTCAATCCATCGCGAGTAAAAGCCTCTATTTCATCTTTTGAATACTGTCTATCCTCAAAGAAGATTGCCGCATCAAGCGTCAAGCGATCATTCAAGAAACGATCACCCCAAGTGATACGACCCTGCGTCTGGATATCACTCTCCATATATTGGGTTTGCGTATAGCTTGAAGTCAAACCGACCAAATACATAGGTACACCACGTTCATATTTGTATGAACGAAGATTTCCATTCACACGAATACCGGCCTTTATATTGTTCCAAATGTCCAACTCTGCGTCACCACTAAATATATTATATTGATAGACGTAGTCTCTATTCACTAACTCATAGATCGCATAGGGATTAGGATGATATGCACCATTAAAATCCGTAGGACTCGTAATGTTCCACGTCCGAATTGTTCCATCGGGACGGGTATAGTTTTCTTTAAGATCTTTCAGGTCTACGTTCGTATGCCCCCATTGCTCGTAAGTACGAAGTGGGTTGTAGCTTGAATAACCTTCATAAGAGGCGTTATGGTTGTGACGATAGGTATATTTATAGTCGACACTGACTGTCAAGCGATCAATCGGCTTGAACTGTGTACGAGCGGACAGGTAACGACGAGCGGCGTCACTGTTCGGCGAGATACCCTGGCGGGAGACGTTCGAGAAGGAGATTCGTGATGAGTAATTCTTGCCCGCACGAGAGAAAGCGACGTTGGTCGTATTGCTGATTCCATTCTTATACAAGTCATACAGGTCCAAGCACGGCTCCCAACTTACCGTCTGGCCAAAACGAGGATCTGTCGGATCCCAAGCGTACCAAGGCGCATACTGGCGACCATCAAACTCCGGACCCCAACTGGCATCGTTAGCATAGTCATAGTACTGAACGCCATCCATTTCAGCAAGATACTCAGGATGTATAGATGGATCATAAGAAAATGTCTTCATCTCAGCATCAGCCCCCATGTAACCACCACCATATTTATCTTGCATATCAAAATAGATCTTCGGTACATCTACCGTCAATGTGTGGCTAACATTGATCTCCGTACGGTCGAAACCATCCATTCCTCCTTTCGTCGTAATGATGATCGCGCCATTACCACCACGAGAACCATACAAAGCAGTTGCCGCCGGACCTTTCAAAACGTTGACCGAAGCGACATCATCCATGTTCACGCCATTCGCATCATCCGCAATCACGCCATCAATGACATAGATCGGCGCACTATCACTACGATCGTTAGAAATAGAAGTCGCACCACGAAGGACAATCGTACCTTCATCGAATGTCGCGCCAGAAGAACCAACAAACTGAACACCGGAAACCTTACCGACCAACGCATTGTTCAAGTCTGTTTGACGAACTTGCAACAGTTCATCCGCTTTTACCTGTTGTGTCGAATAACCCAGCGATTTCTCCTTACGGGTCAAACCCTGAGCCGTTACCACGACCTCATCCAAATTCTGGGTATCGGAAATCAAACGCACGCTCACGTTCGGACGGACAGCCACCTCTTGCTGAACCATACCCACATACGAGATTTGCAACGTTTTCTGACCATCGGGAACTTCCAGCGAGAACTTACCGTCGAAGTCTGTCACCGTACCGATCGTCGTACCCTTCACTATAACCGAAGCGCCAATGACCGGCTGCCCATCCTCAGCGGAGACGACCACGCCCGAGACATTCGTCTTTTGAGCAACAGCCATGCCTACGCCTGTCGCCAGACACATTAAAGTAAAAGTTAACTTTTTAACCATAGACACACATTTTTTTTGATTCTACAAAAAAATATACATTTACTAATTATTCCTTAACCGTTATCCAAACTTAACACCTATCATCCGTCATTACCTCAACCAACATAACTTATCATTCTTCCCAAGAGGTTTTCGAACTATGACATTATGTAAGATATACATGTTAAAATCTAAAAACATATAACAAAACGGCGCAAAGATAATAATATTTCACAAACACAAACATAAAACTTATTTTTTTATTTTTTTACTATTTATCCATATCTATTCAAACATGACAAAAGAATCTTGATCATCTTCTCGATTAACATGAGAGCTATATCAAAGATTATCAATTAATAATACCCTTTCAAATCAGCCCTGAAAAGACAAATAAGAGATGATCACAAAAAGCATTTTCACGGATTTCGCACTCTAAATATTAACTTTTTTTGCACTTATAGCCATTTTACTATCATATTTAAATCATCGACCCGGCATAACAGACGTCTTTACTTAAGATATGAATACTTTTTTTTTATTATCTCCGTTAACTATTTTCGCGTAAAAAATAATATATCAATGAGAACAAATCCTTTTTCATATATCCTCATCGGCCTATTTTGCGCGGTCATGGTCCAGGCTCAAGAGCGGCTATACGCGATTAAGGGCATCGTCACCGACGCGTTCAGCGGACAACCGATCAGCTACGCGAACGTGGCCATCTGGAACAGCACGCGAGGCGCGGTGACCGACTCGGTCGGTCGTTTCGAGATCACGGAGGTCCAGCCGGGCACCTATCGCCTGCAATCCACCTTTATCGGCTACAAGTCGTTCGTCACGGCTGAGTTTCAGGTTACCAACAAGGATATCTTTATCCCGATCGAGCTGGAAGAATCAAGCCAAGGCATCGAGGAGGTGAACGTCGTCGCCACCCCTTTCCGTAAGACCGCTGAAAGTCCACTGGGCCTACGTGTTATCGGTTTCAAGGAGATCGAGAAGAGTGCCGGTGGTAATCGCGACATCTCACGGGTTATCCAGACCTTCCCGGGTGTCGCCTCGACGGCGGCCTTCCGCAACGATTTGATGGTACGTGGTGGTGGTCCTTCGGAGAACCGCTTTTTCCTCGACGGCGTGGAGATCCCCAACATCAACCACTTCTCGACACAAGGCGCCTCAGGCGGGCCAGTCGGCATCCTGAATCCCGACTTCATCCGCGAGGTCAACTTCTACTCCGCCGCCTTTCCCGCCTCGAAGGGCAACGCGCTCAGCTCCGTACTCGATTTCAAACTGAAAGATGGCAACAAGGAGAAATTCGCCCTGCGCGGCATCCTCGGCGCCTCGGAGGTGGGCCTCTCCGCCAACGGCCCGATCGGCGACAAGACCACCTACCAGGTCTCCCTGCGCCGCTCCTACCTGCAATTCCTGTTCGACGTGATCGGCCTGCCCTTCCTGCCGACCTTCACCGACGCGCAATTCAAGGTGAAGCACTCGTTCGACCGGCAAAACGAGCTGACCATCCTTGGCCTCGGGGCGATCGACGACATGAAGCTCAACACCGGCGACGAGGAGAGCCTCTCGGAAGAGAACCAATACATCCTCTCCTACCTGCCCGTCATCCAGCAGAAAAGCTATACGTTGGGTGCGGTCTACAAGCACTACGCCGGCAACAATAATTATAGTATCATCATCAGCCGGAGCCAGACCAACAACAAGAACACGAAATACAAGGATAACGATGAGAGCTCGGCCGACAACCTGACGCTCCGCTACAACTCCGACGAGATCGAGAATAAGCTCCGCTCGGAGAACACCATCCGCCTGCCTTTCGTCCAGCTGAACTTCGGCGGTAACGTGGATTATGCGCAATACCGTAACAATACCTACCAGAAGATCTTCACGACCAATCCCTATACCATCCTCTACGATACGGATCTGGGGCTTTGGAAATGGGGTCTCTACGCCACGGCCATCTACGAGAGCTACGACGAGCGGTTCACCGCCTCGCTCGGCCTGCGGGCGGACGCCAACAACTACTCGAAGAGCATGCGCAACCTCCTCGACCAACTCTCGCCCCGCCTCTCGCTCTCCTACCGGCTCTTCGGCGATGTCTACGCCAATGCCAGCGTCGGCCGCTATTATGAGCTGCCGCCCTACACTGCCCTGGGTTTCAAGGATAACAAGGGCAACTACGTGAACCGGGCGAACGACCTCCGCTACATCCGTAGCGACCAGGCGAGCGCCGGACTGGAATACCGCCCGAGCGCCTACCTCAAGTTCACGGCCGAGGGTTTCTACAAACATTACGATTATTACCCCATGTCGGTGAAAGACAGCATCCCGCTCGCCTCGAAAGGGACGGACTACGGCGTGCTGGGCAACGAGGCGGTCACCTCGACCGCCACGGGCCGGGCCTATGGCGCCGAGCTGATGGGACGCTGGTATAACTACAAGGGATTGACCTTCATCGCCTCCTACACCTGGGTGCGGAGCGAGTTCAAGGACGGGCGGCAGAGCGGACGGTACCTGCCCTCGTCGTGGGACAACAAGCACATGTTCACCTTCAGCGGCACCTACTCGCTGCCCAAAAACTGGGACGTGAGCGCCAAGTTCCGTGTCGTCGGCGGCGCGCCCTATACGCCCTACGACGTGGAGCGGAGCAGCTATGTCGAGGCGTGGGACGCCAACAACCAGTTGCTCTACGACTACAGCCGTTTCAACAGCGAGCGGCTCGATCCCTTCACCCAACTGGACTTGCGGGTCGACAAGACCTTCTATTTCAAACGGCTGATGCTCGGCATCTACATCGACGTGCAGAATGTCCTCAACTCGAAATACAAAGAGCAGGATGTTTACGTCAAAACGGGCAAGATCCTCAACCCCGACGCGCCGCTTAGCCAGCAACGCTATGAGCTGAAGCCCGTCAGTCGCGAGACAGGCACCCTGTTGCCCAGCATCGGCGTCATCATCGAGATCTAAACTTTGGGAGCGGTCGTCGCCAGCCACCAGTCGATCAGGCGGCGGGCGATGCTCAGCTTCTGCGGCAGCTCCGGCAGGTTATCTCGCGTGAAGAAGGCACCGGCGCTCAACTCCTCGTCCTGTAGCTTGACCTCGCCCGACACGTAATCGGCCACGAAGCCCACCATCAGCCCGCTGGGATAAGGCCACGGCTGCGAGTCGAAATAGGTGATGTTGGCGATCTCCAGCCCTGTCTCCTCGCGCACCTCGCGGCGCACGCAGGCCTCGAGCGTCTCGCCCACCTCCAGGAAACCGGCCACCAGCCCGTGGAAACGCCCCTTGAAATTGCGGGCATGGACCAGCAGCACCTCCTCGCCCCGGCGGATCAGCACGATGATGGCCGGCGAGATGGTCGGGTAGATCTCGTAGCCGCAGCGGGGGCAACGCTTCACGATCGGTCCCGCCTGGGCCGTCGCTGTGCCGCATGCCGGGCAGAAACGGCTGTGCTGGTCCCAATAAGCCAGCTGGCGCGCCTTGCCCGCCTTGGCATACCATTCGGCGGAGAGGATCGACCAACTCGCCCGAAGTCCCACGAAGCGATAAGGCGCCTCCGCCTCGGGCGCGTCGACCGTGGCGACACGCCCTGTCGTCCCGTCGTCGAAAGTCGCCTCAATCCAATGGTCGATCACCAACGGGGCGACCGGCCCCT
>USAD01000075.1 GCA_900552415.1 uncultured Parabacteroides sp. | reverse complement strand
AAAGAGATAATTGCCTCCGTCAATGGGCTTGTTACCGATACCAATTTCTGGTATATCGCATAATGGTTTATTTCGACTTTCCACAAAAATATCTGGAGCGGGGATAAGATAGGCATTGATATGTTCCACTTCTTGTTCTTTATCTCCGTCAAAGAGCTTGTGTTTATTGTTGGAGTTTTCGGTTTCGCTGAAGCCAATGATGACACAATGAACATGGGCTTGTTCATATGCCTCACTATCCCAACGAAAGGTGCGATAGGCAAAGTCGATATGTGTGTCGAATTGGCCGATGAGAGGTTTCCAAAGATTGGCTACCTGTTCGCCTTGTGTGATGCTGTTGGTGGATACCAAGGCCGTGCGCACGTTAGTGTCTCGCATATAATCGACCGCTTTCTTGTACCATCCTGATACGTAATCCATATTGCCAATGTTCTTCCATTTCGTCCCGAATACCTTTATTAGATCATCCTTTTGTTCTTTCGACATGATTCTCGCCCCGACAAACGGTGGATTTCCCATAATATAGTGAAGTTTCGTTCGTGGGCAGATTTCATCCCAGTCGATGCGCAAGGCATTTCCCTCCACGATGTTGGGGTATGAACGGAGTGGCAGAAGGTTGAGGTCGCGACCCACGATCTGCTCCGTTTCTGTCATCATCTGGGCTTCGGCGATCCAAAGGGCGGTGCGGGCCACTGCCACGGCGAAATCATTTATCTCGATACCGAAGAACTGGCCAATGCTGACGTGGATGGGACTGAATTCGCCTCCGAAAGAGGTCGCCTCGTTGTACCGGAGTCTTATAATCTGATTTTCCAGCTTTCTCAAGGAGATATAGGCCTCTGTCAAGAAATTACCTGATCCGCAAGCCGGGTCGAGAAAGCGCAGTGAGGCCAATTTCTGTTGGAACTCGGCGAGGCGTGAGCGGCGTGCTTTTTCCTGCCTTATTTTTTGGATCTCGGCGAACTCGTCTTGCAGTCCGGTGAGGAACAGAGGGTCGATAACTCGATGGATATTCTCGATGCTGGTATAGTGCATGCCTCCATGACGGCGTGTCTCAGGATTGAGAGTGCTTTCGAAAACGGCACCGAAGATGGTTGGCGAGATGCGGCTCCAGTCGAACCCGGCACCGGCACTTTCGAGCAGGAGGTCTGAGATCTCCTTAGTGAAAAGCGGTATCTCGATGTTTTTGTCGGAAAATAATCCGCCATTGACATAAGGAAAGGCGGCTAAGCTCCGTTCGGTATAAGGGTCGCGCTGGTCGTAGGGCGTGTCGAGGATTTCGAACAGGTCGATCAACGGCTTTCGCATTTGTTCCGGCTTGTATTGGTTGAGATAATCATAGAACTGGTTACGATGGAACATGCCGGCATCTTCGGCATAGAGGCAGAAGACGAGGCGGACGCAGAGCATATTGAGGCTATGTAAGGATGAGGGATTATTGGGGTCACGGTATTGCGCTAGTAAGAGATCATAGAGGTTTCCGACAATAGCTCCCGCGTCGATGGAAACTTGTAGCTCTTGCCTCGTGTGATAATCGCCGCTATCGACAAGAAAGGAGAGACGATTGTACTCGTCGGGCAGGTTCTCCAATTTAATTTCCATGGGTTTGGGATTGGGCTCATCCATGTCGTATATAAAAAAGGAGCTGAAGTTGCAGGTAATGATCCACCGGGGATGCTCGGGGCGCGGAAGGCCGGAGATATATTTCTTGGCTTGCTGGAAGGGGGTGTAAATGCCACCAAAGTCCATTTGCTCACCTTTTTTCATGTCTCGGCCAAGCGACTTTTGCTCGATGAGCACCAGAGTTGAGGGAATATAGCCATCGATATAACCATATACGTTGTTGACAGGAACTTTTTTCTCAAACTCAATATAATCTTTATCCTCTACGCCAAATACCTCTTGGAGCAGGGATAACCAGAACTTTTGCGTATCGCTTTTTTCCGAACCGCGGCCTTTCCAATATTCTGCGAAAGTTTTGGCGGCCTGGCGTTGTTTATTTGCTTTCATATTCCTTTTTTTATTACCATTTATACAATTCCCTGAAATTCTCCGGCCGGTGCTTGCGGCGGTATTCACCCGGTGTCATGCCCTCCGTCTTGAGGAAATGTTTCGATAGGGCGGGGGCCCCGCTAAAGGGACTCTTGCTGGCGATCTCACTGATAGATAGATCGGTGCACGAGAGCCATTCCTTGACTTGACGCATCCGGTAACGCATGATCAGATCGGAGGTGAGCATGCCTGTCAGGATACGCACGGCACCGTTTAGGTCGCGTAGGCTCACCTCCAGCCGTTTGGCGAGTCCCGATGCCTCCGATTCGTCGGTAGTGGAGAGGATGGTCGCCACCGCGTCCATGATGAGAGAGCCTGTCGGCTGGAGGCGCTTGTCAATCGGCTCGAAACGTTTCCATCCTTCCTCGTTGACAACGAGCCGGGCCTGGAGGACTGAAACATAGATCTCTTCTATGGTCGTTTGCTTGATGATTGTTCCCATTTCTCTTCTTTTTCGTGCAAGATAATAATTTTAATATTCTTATCATGCTTGATAGGACAATAAATTGTGATTATTTTTATCCAATTATGCCTATGGGGATAAAGAATACAAGTTCGTGTATTCCCTATACACCTATTCGGATAATAAGAAGAAGTATTTATTATTCCCATGGGTGTATGGAGATAGTAAATACTTCTTCTTGTGTTCCCCATAAACCTATGGGGATAATACGAACTGGTTTTTATATTCCTTGTCTGCTTGGTTGGATAATTCTCAGATCTTTTCAAGCAGCTGCCCGATGGTGAAGGCCATTTCTTGGCCGGTTGGAGTGAGAATCGTGAAAGGATCGTCGCAAACGATCGTGATGGGGCTCTCCACCTCGCGGTCGGCACGGATGCCGTTGCGTTCGAGGGCCTTGCGGACCATGGCGTAGCGTTGCCCCTCGCCCTCGAGGCGGATCTCGCGGCTGAAGGTGTTGTCGATGCGGAAGAGGCCCGTCTCCTTATCGAAGGCGACGCCCTTGCGCTCTAAGAAATGATTGAGCGCGCCGTGGAGGGCCAGATCCTGGGGAGGGCCGACGGTGACGCCCCGCTGGCGGTCCATGAGCCAGATCTTGTCGGCGATCTGGAGGGCCAGCTCGAGGTCGTGGGTCGACATGAAGACGGTCTTGCCCATTGTCCGCGAGAGCTCGTGGAGCAGCTGCATGATCTCCACTTTGCTGGGGAAATCGAGGAAGGCGGTTGGCTCGTCGAGGAAGATAATCGGCGTCTCCTGCGCGAGGGCCTTGGCGATCATCACCTTTTGCCGCTCGCCGTCGCTCAGGGTCTGGATCATGCGATGGGCGAAATGGCCGATCTTTACGTGCTCGAGAGCCTGGCGGACGATCTGCCGGTCCTGCTCGCCGAGCGTGCCCCAAAAACCGGTGTAGGGGCTGCGGCCGAGGCCGACCAGCTCCTCGACGCTCATGTTGCGGATCTCACATTTGTCGGTCAGCACCACGCCGATCACCCGCGAGAGCCGCTTGTCCGAGTATTCGCCCAGCGGGCGGCCCATCAGTCGGATCTCGCCGCCCAATGGGGGCTGGAAGCCGGAAAGGGTGCGGAGCAGGGTCGATTTGCCCGCCCCGTTGGCGCCAAGCAGGCAGGTGAGCTCGCCGGCTCGGATGGTCGCGTCGATCTTGTCGGCGATGACGATGCGCCGTTTCGAGGTGATATAGCCGGTTGAGAGGCCTTGGATCTCTATGCTTGCCTGGTGATTCATTCCCTTATCTCGTTTTGCTTTTTGTTGAACAGGACAGAAAGGACAACCGGCGCGCCGATCAGGGCGGTGACCGAGTTGACCGGCAGGGCGCCCTCGAAGCCCGGCGCACGGGCGATCAGGTTGCAAGCCAGCGCCAGCGCCGCGCCGGCCAGGAGCGAGGCGGGCATCAGCACCCGGTGGTCGGAAGTTTGGAACAGCGCACGGCAAAGGTGCGGCACGGCCAGTCCGAGGAAATTGATCGGTCCGCAATAGGCGGTGACGATGGCCGTCAGGATGCCTGCCGAGCAAATCACCAGGAGGCGGGCTCGCTTGATGTCGAGCCCTAGGTTGC
The DNA here is from genome assembly GCA_900552415.1 of uncultured Parabacteroides sp. Classification (GTDB taxonomy): domain Bacteria; phylum Bacteroidota; class Bacteroidia; order Bacteroidales; family Tannerellaceae; genus Parabacteroides; species Parabacteroides intestinipullorum. The sequence goes on along the minus strand of USAD01000075.1, from coordinate 6,349 downwards.
GGGCATAATTCTCCCCAAGCAAGAGCAGGTTCAGCGTCTTGATCAGCAAAAAGGATAGCGGCAAGAGCACGAGCATGATACAAGCGATAAGCGTCATCTGGTCGCCCGAGACACGGGCGAAACTGCCGAGGCCCCAAATGACGTAGGCCCGGATGTCCTCCTCAACGCTGAAATACTTGAGCACGCCGATGATGGCGCTCGCCACGTAGCCGATCATCACGCCGATAATGAGGAGCGTGACGTTGCCCTTCACCTTTTGCGAGATGAAGGCGATCAAGGCCATGACCGACAGCGCGCCGACAATAGCGGCGATGGTCAGCGCGAGCTCGCCCATGTAACCCAACCGACTGAGGGCGACGCCGCCGATGCTGCCCGACAGCAGGACGACGAAGGCCACGCCAAGGCTCGCGCCGGAGCTAATGCCGAGCATCGACGGGCCTGCCAGGGGGTTGCGGAAGACCGTCTGCATCTGGAGGCCGCTGACCGAGAGGCCGGCGCCCGCCACCATCGCCGTGATGGTCTGCGGCACCCGCGATTTCCAGATGATGTTGGTCCAGACATCGCTTTCCGAGCCCGTGCCCCAAAGGATATGCCAGATGGAGGCGAAGGGAATATGGACGGAACCGAGGACGAGATTCAGCAGGAAGAAGAGCAGAATACTCGCCGCGAGCAGGAACATGTAGAGGCTGGTCGGTCGGTTCATCTCATTCTATGGTAATCGTTTGTAATAGACAGGTTGGTAATCGGGCAACAGGGCGGGATGGAAAGCCTTGATCAGGTCCGCCAGGACCACTTCGGGCTCCATCGGCATGCTCTCGTAAAAAGGATGCTTGCGGATGTTGCAATAGATGATGCCCTTCTCACGGAAAGCCCGGAAGTCGCGGTAGCGCGGGTCGCTCTCGCCCAAGGTCTCGTAAGAGAAGTTCTCGTCGCTGTTGACGATACGCCAGAACTGGGCGTTCTCCGCCTGGCTGTAAACCGTCTCGTAATCGAGGTAAACGCCACCCGACCGGTCGTCGTCTTTCAGGAAATAGTCGGCCCCGGCGTCGTGGAACTGCTGGGCGAGAAAACTCTTGCCTCCGACGGCGTACCAGTTGCCGCCCCGCAGCTCGCCACTGAAGACCATCGGGCGTGTCTTTACGCTGTCGGTCATCTCCTTCAGCTCGTTATAGCGTCGCTCGATCTCGGCGAAGAGTGCGTTCGCCTTTTTCTCCTCACCCAAAAGAAGACCGGTAAACTTGATCCACTCCGCCTGTCCGAGCGGGGTGGTCTCCTTATAGCCGAGATACGGCATGAGCGGGATATCCATCTCTTTCAGCACGTCATATCCGCCCCGCTTGAATGGCGAGATAAGAATCAGGTCAGGATTGATGCTCATGATGACCTCGTTATCGAAGTTGCCCTCGATGCCGATCTTGGTGGTTTGGCCCGCCTCGATCTGTCGGTTGACTTTCTCGTTGAAGAGATGCCGTGTGCTGGTGATACCGACGACCCGCTCCGTCTCATCGAGCTTGATGAAGCTGGAGAGTTGCAATGAGGTCATACAGATCGCTTTCCAGATAGGAACACGGATCGGCTCGTAGCCTTCGGGCAATCCGCTAACCTCCATACCTCGTGGAATGAGGGCGTAATGGAACTGCTGCGTATTTTCCTTTTGTGGATCTTGTATGTCGACCAGGCAGTAGCCCTCGCGGTAGGTGACGTTGAATCCTTGTGCGTGAGCTGGCGAGATTTTTGTCTCGAAAAGAGCTGTCGTTTGCTGGTCGTTTTCATGCGCCTCCGTGTTGCTACGGTTACCCTTGCCGCCACAAGCGATGAGCGTCGCGATCAACAGAAAAGCGAATATAGTTTGGAATCTCATGTCGGGAATTTGATTTAATTTCCGCGAATGTACGGATTTATCTTGTTTAGATGCGGGATTCTCTCCAAATTTGTCCGCGAAATCAAGCATGGATATGGAAAATGATAAGAGAGAGAACCGGGTGGCCTTCGTCTCGTTGGGCCCGGGAGACAAGGATTTGGTGACGATCGCCGCCCTCGAGGCCTTGCGTGGGGCGGAGGTGATTTATTGCCCGTCGGTCGAGGACCGTCAGGGCGTGCGCCGTTCTCGTGCGGCCGGATTAATCGAGGCGTTGGGGATTGATCCGGCGAAGATTACCTGTTTCGACCTGGCGATGCGGAGCGATCGGACGGCGGCCTGGGACACTTATGGCGAGCTTCTTGAGCGGGTAAGGGCCGATTATGCCGCCGGACGTCAGGTGGCCGTGGCTGTCGAGGGCGACGTGAGCATTTACGCCTCGATCCATTACGTCTTGGAACAGCTTCAGGAAAAGGGCGTGCCGGTAAGGCAGGTTGCGGGGATTCCTTCCTTTATCGCGGCAGCGGCGACAGCTAATCTGAGCCTGATCAGTCAGGGTGAGAAGTTGCTGGTTGTTCCCGGGCAAGCGACAGCCGAGGAGATGGATCGTTGGCTCGATGAGGGCTGCACGTTGGTCATCATGAAGCTTTCCCGCCTGGCGGAGCGGTTGGGGGATTATATGCGATCTCGCCCACAGAATCATTATTATTATTTGGAGAACGTGGCGACTCCGGCGGCAGTTTGCCTGACCGACGTGGAGGAGATCCTGGCTCGAGAGATTCCCTATTTTTCGTTGCTGATCGTAACACGGCGGTTCTGATATAATAAAAATAGCGGGTGCCCTGGTTTTTTCTGAGTGTCTGGGAGAAATGGAAGGGGGCACCCGCTTTACGATTGGAAGGTGTTTAACGCCAAGGTTCTGGTTGTACCAAATAGGGCTCGCCATTCTCGTCGTTACCCTTTGTTTGTATCTCGGTCTCTGGGATCGGGAACATGGTCTTGTCGGCCGAAGGCGCTGAAACGCCATAGAACTTGGTCAGGTATTGCCGTTCGTATTCTACGTAGGCTTGCAGCTCTTGGTGCATGTAATCACCACCCCAACGGGCCAGGTCGAAGAAACGTTGTCCCTCCATCGCCAGTTCCAGCTTACGCTCCATACGGATAGCCTTGATGCAGGTCGCCTTGTCGGTGAAGGCGGCGTGGCTCGAAGGATAAGGATTCACCAAATAATTGGCGGCCGGTGTTCCGTCGTCGAGGTAAATGATGTTCGCCTTATTGGCCGCACGCTCGCGGATATCGTTCACCTGTTGCATAGCCGCTGCCAGCTCGCCGTCATTGGCCAGGCATTCGGCATAGAGCAGTTTACAGTCGCGTGGCTTTTCCACTTAATGCCAAATCAATTCAATGAACCTGTAGGTTTACTCAATCAAAGTGGGATTTCGGTCAATATCTCATTTTTGTGTATGGGTTGGTTATAATAAAAAATAGTCATTTTGGGGTGGTGTGCGTACACAATAGTACGTGTGAGGTGATACATACGTATGTATCGGTTTTTATGAACGTTCGTGTAGGCTGACAGGTACGTACGTGAAGGGCGATAAGTATGTATGTGTGCGATGGGAAGGAAAATGGCATAAATAAAGGCGCACCTTTATCCCTAATTGACCAATGGGAAGAAGGTGCGACCTTTGTTAATGTTAACCTAATTTTGTTCCGGCTTTGAAAAAAGTTCCGGCTGTTATGCGCTTTCACAAGTTCTAACGCTGCAAATATAAAAGTGGATAACATTTTGAAAAAAAATAATCAACGAACGTGTCGATTTATTCGATGAATGGAGTTTTTTCTTCGATAAAGTTTATGTATGTTTGCATTCTGAAAATCTAATATCTTAATATTGAGTTTATAATTATGCAGTTATCTATAGATCAGAAGGACATTGATAAGTTTTTGATGATTGGCGATAAGGTCTTGATAAAGCCGAAGAATCCACAAAGCCAGACGAAGACGGGGCTTTATTTGCCCCCTACTGTTCGAGAAGGCGAGAAGATACAAGCCGGTTACATCATCAAGATTGGTCCGGGTTATCCCTTGCCTGCCCAGGCGGAAGAGTATGAGGTCTGGGAAAGGAAAGAGGATAAGGCGGTTCGCTATTTGCCTCTTCAGGCAAAAGAGGGCGATTTGGCCGTTTATCTTCAGAGCGCCGCTTACGAGATCAATTTCGACGACGAGAAGTTCTTGATCGTCCCCCATTCCGCCATCCTGATGTTAGTTCGGGATGAGGAGCTTTTCAAGTGAATAAATAATAACATATACAGTATTATAACGTATGAATAAAATTGTCAGTAAGGAGCACTTCTCGGCAAATGTCGTGAAGTTGGAGATCGAGGCTCCTCTTATCGCTCGCTCGCGCAAAGCGGGGCATTTTGTGATCGTCCGTGAAGGTGAGCATGGCGAGCGTATTCCTTTAACGATAGCCGACGCGGATGTCGAGAAGGGGACCATTACTTTGGTCATTCAGGCGGTTGGCGCCTCTTCCAGGAAATTGTGTGAGTTGAATGTGGGTGATTACGTGACGGATGTTGTCGGTCCTTTAGGCCAGGCGACGCATATCGAGAAGGTCGGTACAGTGGTTTGCGCTGGTGGAGGTGTCGGTGTCGCTCCGTTGCTGCCGATTGTCAAGGCGTTTCATGCGGCAGGCAACAAGGTGATTGTTGTTTTGGCCGCACGTACGAAGGACCTGATTATTCTTGAGGAGCAAATGAGAGCAAACTCGGATGAGGTAGTGATCATGACGGATGATGGCTCTTATGGAACGAAAGGTTTGGTGACGGAAGGTGTGGAGAATGTCATTAAGCGGGAGCCGGTTAATCTTTGTGTGACAATCGGTCCGGCAATCATGATGAAGTTTGTGTCGGCGCTGACCAAGAAATACGAGATTCCTACAGTCGCCTCCTTGAATACGATTATGGTCGATGGTACTGGAATGTGTGGCGCTTGTCGGGTGACGGTAGGCGGAAAGACAAAGTTTGTCTGTGTGGACGGTCCGGAGTTTGACGCGCATCAGGTGAATTTCGATGAGATGATCATGCGACTGGGTGCTTATAAGGATGTCGAGAAATAATCAAAAAGTACGGTGATATGACGGTAGAGGAATTAATAGCGGCCCGGCGTGCGGAGCCTTGGCGTGAGGCACTTCGCAAGGGCATGAAGAATAAGGAACGTTCGGCGATTGAGCGGGTGAAAATGAATGAGCTGGATCCGGAGTACCGGAGCCATACCCGCCTGGAGGAGGTGAATTTGGGCTTAACGAAAGAACAGGCGATGATGGAGGCGCATCGTTGTCTTGATTGCCCGAATCCGACCTGTATGCAAGGCTGTCCGGTAGGAATTCATATTCCTTCGTTCATTAAGAATATTGAGCGGGGTGAGTTTTTGGAGGCTGCCAAGATACTGAAAGAGACAAGCGCGTTACCTGCTGTTTGTGGTCGGGTTTGTCCGCAGGAAAAACAATGCGAGAGTAAGTGCGTTCATCTGAAGATGGGAAAACCGGCGGTGGCGATTGGCTATTTGGAACGTTTTGCGGCCGATTACGAGCGTGAGAGTGGTCAAGTTTCTGTCCCGACGATCGCGGAGAAAAATGGCATTAAGATCGCGGTAGTTGGCTCTGGCCCTGCGGGTTTGTCGTTCGCTGGTGATATGGTGAAGCGTGGTTATGAGGTAACGGTTTTCGAGGCGTTGCATGAGATCGGTGGCGTTTTGAAGTATGGTATTCCTGAGTTCCGCTTGCCAAACCGGATCGTGGACGTGGAAATCGATGGCTTGCGACAGATGGGTGTTAAGTTCGTGAAAGATTGTATCGTTGGTAAGACCTTAAGCTACGACGACCTTCATGATGAAGGTTTTAAGGGTATCTTTGTCGCCAGTGGTGCCGGACTCCCTAATTTCATGAATATTCCTGGTGAGAATTTGGTTGGCGTCATGTCGTCGAATGAATACTTGACTCGTGTCAACCTGATGGACGCCGCTAATCCCGAGAGCGATACACCTGTGTTGAAAGGAAAGCGGGTTGCCGTGATCGGTGGTGGAAATACGGCTATGGACTCGGTTCGTACGGCTCGTCGTTTAGGCGCTGAGCGGGCGATGATTGTTTATCGCCGTAGTGAGGAAGAGATGCCTGCCCGTTTGGAAGAGGTGAAGCACGCGAAAGAGGAAGGTGTCGAGTTTTTGACTTTACATAACCCGATTGAGTATTTGGGTGACGAGCGTGGACGGGTGCGTCAGATGCGTTTGCAGAAAATGGCATTGGGAGAGCCTGATGCTTCTGGTCGTCGTCGTCCGGTGCCTATTGAGGGTGCGATCGAGACGGTCGATGTTGATGAGGTAATTGTCAGTGTTGGCGTATCTCCGAACCCGTTAATTCCTCATGCCTTCAAGGGCTTGGAGATTAGCAAGAAGGGTACGATCATCGTAGGTGAAGCCGATATGCGTTCC
>USAD01000074.1 GCA_900552415.1 uncultured Parabacteroides sp. | reverse complement strand
CGTTCTTCTATATGGTCCATACAAACAGACAATAATAGATATGTTCATCTATTATAATAAAACAAATAGAAGAACAAGGAATGAATTATCTATCCGAAAAGCGCGATTAGAAAAATGAGCGAATAAACATCCATTTATGGAAAAAAAATAGAGAAATTATTGCCTTTTTGAGGAATAATACCGATATTCGTTCGTAAAAAGGATGGATATGAGCAAGAAATGGAAGATCATAACACCGGAATCGGTCTGCGTATCGCCACTGAAAGAGAAATTGGTGACGAACGAGGCCGGCTGGACGCGCTGGGAACGCCCCACCGCCCAATCGCCGGCGACGGGCTGCGTCGTGCTCGACTGCCTGCTGGAGCTGCTGGCGCAAGATCCCTCGCGGTCGCTCGAGGTCATGGCCACGAGGATGGGGCTCCAGGCCGCCGACCTGAACGGTGTGATCCGCGCCATGAGCGGCCTGAACGGGCGCGACTTCCTCACCCGCTACCAGCTGGCCCGCGGGAAGGAGCTGCTGGCATGCACCAACCTGACGGTAAAGGAGATCGCCACGATTTGCGGCTTCAAGACGGCCAACTGCTTCACGACCGTCTTCCAGCACTACCACCACCTCGCGCCGCTCCATTACCGGCAAAGCAACCGTCCGGAGAATTATAGGGAACTTTATCGTTGGTAACCATGAGAACAGGAATCATCCAATCGACACTCTGCCGCGCCTACCGTTTCTTCCGTCACCACGGGGGTTATGGCGTCCACTCGCCCTATGCCTATCACCTGATCACCCAAGTGATCGGCGAACGACGAGGCTATTATGCCTACGACGATATCGAGCTTGTCCGCAAGCAACTGGCGCAACAAGGCGAATGGCATCGCGACCTCACGGCAAAGGAGGGGAAGCTCCTCTTCCGTCTGGCCAACTTCGCCGGCGCGAGAAAGGTCGTCCAACTGGGCTCAAACGACGGGCTGGCAGCCCTCTACCTCACCTACCACTCGCGGGAAGCGCAATGCGTCGTTGTCGAGCCGGAGCCCGAGCGGGCACGGAATGCCTCTAAGGTCTATGAGCGCTGGGGCCGCGGGGCGATCGAGCTGCGCGAGGGCGATTACATCAAGCAAACGGCCTTGCTCAAGATAGATAAGATCGATCTATTCGTCGTCGACCCGGCCAACTCAACAAGCGACGTCATGGTGGCGACCGAGATCGCCCTGTCTCGTTTTCACGATCAAACGCTACTTGTCGTTGAGCATTTGCGAGACAACATGAGAAGCATGACCTACTGGGAGTGGCTGATCAAACGATCGGAACCGACCGTCACGATCGACCTCTGCACCATCGGTATCGCCGTCTTCAATCGCAAATTACACAAAAGGAATTATAAGATCTATTTTTAAACAGGAACAAAATATATTGTCATATGGAAAAGAGTAAGATATACACAGGGACAGGCGACCGGGGAACGACATCGCTCGTTGGCGGGCAACGCGTGTCGAAAGCGCACCAACGCATCGAGAGCTACGGGACGATCGACGAGCTGAACTCGTTCATCGGCTTGCTGATCACGTCGCTCGAGGACCCGGCCGACACGGAGTTCCTCTCGTTCGTACAGCATAAGCTATTCACGATCGGCTCCTATCTGGCGACCGACCAATCGACTACCGAATTACGTATCGAGAGCCGGGTAACGCCCGAGAGTATCGCCCGGATCGAGGGCGAGATCGACCGTGTGGACAGCACGTTGCCGAAGATGCGCCATTTCGTATTGCCGGGCGGTTGTCGCTCCGCCTCTCTGGCGCACGTCTGCCGCACTGTCTGCCGCCGGGCCGAACGCCAGATTTACCGCCTTGCCGAGACCGATCCCGTCGAGGAGCCGGTACTCGTATTCATCAATCGCTTATCGGATTACCTGTTCGTTCTGGCACGCAAGGAATGCCTGAAGAATGAGGGGAAAGAAATTATTTGGGATTCTTCTTGCGTTTAATAAATAAAATCCTATTTTCGCGAGAAAAATGAAAACCTATCGCTTCGGCGATTTAAAATTTGATAGCTATGTATTGGACATTGGAATTAGCATCTAAACTGGAAGACGCGCCTTGGCCCGCGACCAAGGATGAATTAATCGATTACGCCCAACGTTCAGGCGCGCCGTTAGAGGTAATCGAAAATCTGCAAGAGATGGAAGATGAGGGAGAAATTTACGAGTGCATGGAAGACATCTGGCCCGATTATCCGAGCAAGGAGGACTTCTTTTTCAACGAGGAAGAGTATTGATCATCTCCTGAATCCAAACGATTAAATAACGGCAAAAGAATAAACGAGGTGGCGGGGAGTTTCCTCCTACCTCGTTCTTTGTTATAAAAAGGCCAAGGCATTCCTTTTTTCTGAAGGTTATTCACGCAATTTTATCCGGATTGCCCCGTTAACTATTAAGCAGCGAAAAGAGAGAACGATTTAGAGACGAATAAATGAGAAGACCCCTTCTTTTCACAATCGTATTATTATTGACTTGCGTAAGCCTTACGCGAGCCCAATATGACGTGCGTCTCAGTCAATATTTCCAGGCGAAACCCTACTATAACCCTGCCTCCGTAGGCGCGACTGAGGATCTCAACATCCTGGCACTGGCCCGTATGGAATGGGTGGGCATCAAGGGAGCGCCTCTCTCCTTCTTCGCGATGGCCGATATGCCCCTGACATTGGGAAAGACACAACATGGCGTCGGCGTCGTCCTGCTGACCGAGTCGATCGGCCTCTTCCAGAATACGCATGTCGGACTGCAATACGCCTATAAACAGAAACTGTTCGGCGGTATCATCAGCGGTGGTTTCCAAATCGGCCTCGTCAACCAGTCGTTCGACGGTAGCAAGGTCGAGATGGTCGAGTCCGAGTATCACCAGCAGACAGACGAGGCCATTCCTACCTCGCAAGTGAGCGGCATGGGATTCGACATGAACTTCGGCCTCTTTTACACGCACAAAAAGTTTTATGCCGGAATCGGTATGGCGCACCTGATCGAGCCGGAGCTCCAACTCGGTGAGAACGCCTACAGCTACATTGGCCGCACATATAATTTCATGGGCGGATACAATATTCAGCTTCCAAATCCGTTATTTGAGTTACAGCCTTCGGTGTTCCTGTTGACCGACTTACAAAGTTTCCACACGGATATCACCGCCAGGCTCGAATATAATAAGATGTTTAACGGGGGCGTCTCCTATCGGGTCAACGAATCGGTGGGTATCCTTTTCGGCGTTAAGATCGGACGATTTCAAGCCGGTTACGCCTACGATTTCCCGATCACGGCCCTAGGGCAGGCCACAAGCGGAAGCCATGAGTTGTACGTCCGTTATTCATTGAAATTGAAAAAAACGAAAACAGGAAAAAATCGACACAAAAGCGTACGCATTTTATAGTATATGAAGAAAATAATACTCGTATTAGTGACAATGATCACGCTCTCCTCGTGTGGGAAATCACTCCGTAACGCCGGAGGAGAGGTTACCGGCGCCCGCCTGGCCGCCTACAACGAGCCGGCGCCTTATGGCATGGTACTGATCAAGCGCGGCGCGTTCGAGATGGGCCCCGCGGACAAGGATTCGCTTTGGGGACTGATGCCCGAGACGAAAGGGGTCTCGTTTGACGCGTTCTGGATGGACCAGACCGAAATCACGAACGCCAAATACCGGCAGTTCGTCTATTGGGTACGCGACTCCATCATCCGCGAGCGACTGGCCGATCCCGCTTATGGAGGCAACGACCTTTTCAAGATCACGGAAGACCGTTATGGTGATCCCGTTACGCCTCACTTGGACTGGAGCCGCCCGATCCCCTGGAAAAAGGCCAATGAGGATGAGTTGCGGGCGATCGAGAGTGTCTATTATACCAACCCGGTGACGGGTGAAAAGAAACTCGATCCCAAGCAAATGATCTATAAATATGAGTGGTACGACTATACGGCGGCGGCCCTCCGGAAAAACCAACTGAACCCGGCCGACCGGATACGCAACACGGATATCCAAGTCGACCCGAACGAGGTTGTCATGATTTCGAAAGATACCGCCTACATCGACGATGAGGGCCGTATCATCAACGAGACCATCACCCGACCGCTCTCTAGCGAATGGGACTTCCTGAATACCTACATCGTCAATATCTACCCCGACGAGAATTGTTGGGTCAACGATTTCAAGAACGCTTATAATGAGCCTTATACCCGTATGTATTTCTCTCATCCGGGTTACGACGACTATCCTGTCGTAGGCGTATCATGGGAACAGGCTTCTGCCTTCTGTAACTGGCGAACCAATCTCTACAAGCAATCGCTGAGTTTCCCCGCAGGCATGTCGATCGAGCCGTTCCGCCTCCCGACAGAAGGAGAATGGGAATATGCCGCACGGGCTGGTAAGAACGAGAACAAATATCCATGGGCAACCGACAAGCTGCAGAGCGAGAAGGGTTGCTTCCTGGGCAACTTCAAGCCGGGCAAGGGTAACTATACGGAAGACGGACACCTGATTACCTCGCGTGTCGGCTCCTACTCGCCCAATGAGTTCGGCCTCTTCGATATGGCCGGTAACGTTGCCGAATGGACATCGACCGCCTACACCGAGTCCGGTCCTAACCAGATGAGCGACATCAATCCGGAATTGCGTTATAACGCCGCCAAGAACGATCCTTATGCCATGAAGAAGAAGGTCGTACGCGGTGGCTCCTGGAAGGATGTCTCACAATTCATCCGTTCGGATATGCGTACGTTCGAATACCAGAACGAGAATCGCTCCTACATCGGCTTCCGTTGCGTACGGACGCAGATCGGCTTCTCCCGGACAAAAGGGAAATAACAGGCAACATGAATCATAAATCGAATTAAGTTTTTCACACGATGGGAAAATATAGAAGATATAAAAACAGGCTGGAAATGTTCCTCTCCAGCGAGAAGGGTAAACGTGTATTGAATTTCTTATACAGCTGGGGTGCCTCAGTCGTCATCCTGGGCGCGTTGTTCAAGCTTTTGCACCTGCCCTACGCGAACCAGATCTTGTTCATCGCCATGATCACGGAATCAATAGTGTTCTTTATCTCGGCGTTCGAGCATCCCTCAAACGAATACCACTGGGAAGATGTCTTCCCTGTCCTGAAATCGAAGAACCCGATGGACCGTCCGGATTTCAGCAACGGAAAAGGCATCCAGACCACGGGAGCCAACGCCAATATGCCTAATGGCGCCGCTGGATTCAATCCGGGTTGGAACGCGACAGGCGACATGAACATCCAAGGCGGAGGCAGCATCAATATCGCCGGATCGGTCAACGTGACCGAGGAGGATACGAAGAATCTCTCCGAGAGCATCAAGAAACTGAGTGGCGCGGCCGAGCAGATCTCCAAGATGGCAGAGCTGACAGAGGCGACCCAGAAATATTTGGAGCAACTGGCAGGGATCTCGCAGAGCATGGAGCGTTTCAATGAGGTGACCAGCTCGCTGACCAACGTCTCTGGAAACCTGTTGAACTCCTATAAGAATATCGCTGACAGCTCAGACAATATGAGCGCGAACTCGCAAGGCTACATGCAGCAGATGGAGATCCTGAACCGCAACATCTCCGGATTGAACGCGGTTTATGAGGCACAGCTGAAGAGCATCACCAGCCAGATGGATCAGATCGAGCACATCAACAGCGGCTTGAACCGTATCCGCGAGATGTATGAGGGCTCTGTCATGGACAGCTCACTCTTCCGTTCCGAGACAGAGAAGATGACACGGCAGATCGCCGAGTTGAATCAAGTCTACGCTCGCCTGTTGCAGGCGATGACGGTCAACATGGGCTACCAGCAACCACAACAGCCGATGTATCAACAACCGACTTACCAGCAGCCTTATGGCTACCAGCAAGCGCCTTATCCTAACAACCCGATTAAGTAAAGCGTATGGCAGGAATATCAAATAATCCCAACTCGCCACGCCAGAAGATGATCAACCTCATGTACCTGGTGTTCATCGCCATGATGGCCTTGAACGTCTCGTCGGAGGTGCTCGACGGCTTCGAGCTGGTGGAAGGGAGCTTAAGGAAATCCATCGACAACTCATCACAGCGCAACCAGCTTGTGGCGGATGAGCTGGAGGCCTATTTCAAGGATAACCCACAGAAGGTGGGCGAATGGGCCATGAAAGGAAGGATGGTGAAAAAGGCATCAGACAGCCTTTACAACTATATCCAGGATTTGAAAGTGCAGATCGTCAAACTGGCGGACGGCGAGAATGGCGACGTCAACAACATCGAGCACAAGGACGACCTGGAGGCCGCGTCGCGTGTCATGTTGAGACCGCTCAACGGCGAGGGACCGAAGCTGCGGAAAGCCATCGACGACTACAGGATCTGGATGGGCAGTTTCATCGACGACTCCACCAAGACGAAGGTCCTGGAGGCGAACCTGAGCACGACCCCGCCTCACAAGCCGGGCCTGAATATCCGTACATGGGAAACAGCCCTGTTCGAGAATATGCCGGTCGCGGCGGCCATCACGTTGCTGACCAAGATACAGAGCGATATCCGTTATGTTGAAGGTGAGGTTCTCTCGACCCTACTTAATAACGTGGACGTGGGCGACTATCGCGTGAACCAGATCACGGCGCAGGTCATCCCGCAAAGCCAGATCGTCATGCGGGGAAGCCAATACAAGGCGAACATCACGCTGTCGGCGGTCGATTCCACGAAACGGCCACGCATCTTTGTCAACGGCAAAGAGCTGCCGGAAGAGAATAACGGCTTGTTTACCGTGAATACGGGCTCTACGGGAACCTTCCCGATCAAGGGTTATATCGAGATGCCCAACAGCGACGGAAGCTTCATGAGACGGGAGTTTGAGAGCGAGTATTTCGTCACCGAGCCGAGCGCGACAGTGGCTCCGACCTTGATGAATGTCTTGTATGCCGGTATCGCCAACCCGATCCGGATCGCCGTGCCGGGCGTCCCAAGCGGTAACGTCACCGCCTCAATGACCAACGGTACCCTGACACGCAAGGGCGATACGTGGGAAGCCCGCCCGACGAAAGTGGGTACGGAGGCGATCATCACGGTCAACGCCCGCATGGGCGACGGCCGCAACGTCGAGATGGCAAAGACCTCTTTCCGGGTGCGCGCGCTGCCTGATCCTCTGCCCTACATCGAGTATAAAGACGAGAACGGCAACATGAGGAAGTTCCGTGGCGGACAGATCTCCAAGCGAAACCTCGTGGAGGCGGACGGTATCCTGGCCGCGATCGACGACGACCTGTTGAACGTCAAGTATACCGTTGTCCGGTTCGAGCTGACCTTCTTCGACTCGATGGGTAACGCCATTCCCGAGGTCGCCGAGGGCACCAACTTCTCGCAAAGACAGAAAGACTATATCCGCCGCCTCAGCAGGGGCAAACGTTTTTATATCACCCGGGTCGTGGCTAAAGGTCCTGACGGCATCGAGCGTACGATCCCAACCATTGAAGTTATCGTAAATTAGATCCGCTTATGAAACACATTTATTATATCGCTATTATGGCCGCCTCTCTCCTCGCCGCTCTGCCGGCGATGGCGCAGGAGGAGAACGGGAACAACCAGCAACGGCGCTCGCCACAAGCCTCGAGAGGTGAACGAAACGAGCCAAAAGAGAGCGACACGCCCGACCTGACCGTGCGGGCCCAAGACCTGAACGAGCGGCTGACGCAAGAGATCGGCAACGCCCGTTGGACACGTGTCATCTATCGCCAACTTAACCTGGTCGACGAGCAGAACGCGCCGCTCTATTACCCGACGCAATCCATCAACGGGCAACGTAATCTCTTCTCGACCATCTTCCAATTGCTGGGCGAGAACAAGATCAAGGCCTATGAGTACCTGGATGGCTACGAGGAATTCACCGACGAGCACCTGGTCAATTTCAAGGAGATGCTCGACCGCTTCCATATTTATTACGAGGAGGTACCCGGCAAACGGGGCGAGGAGCCGGGATTCGTGATCAACGAGAGCGATATCCCCTCGGCCGATGTCCGCTCGCTCTACGTGAAGGAGGCCTGGTATTTCGACCAGAACAACTCCATGTTCGACGTGAAGATCCTGGCCATCTGCCCGATCCTGACCTCGGTCGGCGACATGGGCGAGACGACGATGCCGATGTTCTGGCTGCCTTACGAGAATATCCGCCCCTACATCAGCAACGCCTACATCATGACCTCGAACATCAACAACGCGATGACCTTCACGATGGACGACTATTTCCGCCGCCGTATGTTCAAGGGCGATATCATCAAGACACAAAACTTGCTGAACCAGCCGTTGCAGGCCTATTGCCCGACACCCGACTCGCTGAAAAAGGAGCAGGAACGGATCGAGAACCAATTGGTAGCCTTCGAGAAGGCGCTCTGGTTCCAGCCCGATACGACCGCACAGGCCGCGGACAAGGAAGAGACCAAGAAGAGCAAGAAAAGCTCAAGGAAAAGCAAGGACGAGGGCGTAAAGCAGGAAGAGGCACCAAAAACCAAAACGGTAAAAGCGCCGAAGCCGGAACGTTCGTCAACGCCGGTGCGTAGCGTTCGCCGACGTTAAGCCGAGTCCGGAAAGCATACAAAATAAGAGACCCCGCCGGGAATTCCATTTCGCGAGTGTTGTAAAATGGAATTTCCGGCGGGGTTTCTCGTTTCGCGAGTGCCGCAGAATGGAATTTCCGGGCGGATTTCCCGTTTCGCGAGTGTCGCGGAATGGAATTTCCGGGCGGATTTTCCGCTTCGCGAGTGTCGCGGAATGGAATTTCCGGACGGAAATCCCATTTCGCACGTTCTTCAAAGCCCTTTAAATGGCCAGTCGATGGATTTTCAACCCCTTCACCTGGGCCGTACCGCCCTCGGTGTAGAGACGCAACTGGTTGTAAACCTCCGTCGGGAAGATCAGGTTGGTCATCGCCACACGGCCATCGTCCACGAAAAGCTCCATCGAGCATTTATCGACAAACAGATGGAGGCGATAGGCCTTTCCCTCGCACAAGGAAAGCGGCGCCCAGGTGCCCAACGCGAAATCATTCACATAATTGACCGCCGTCGTCTTCCGTCGGTCGTGATTTTCCTTGACATGAGGCGTCGCCCGCTCGCCAAAGGCCGTCAGGCCGCTCTCCGTACGATCCATCACGACCCGTTTGGCGGCCAGGTCGAGGTAAACCATCGTCCGTTCGCCCTTGCTGTTGGCCAGCTCGAGGCCAGCGATACCCGACTTATCCGGGACGACTGTCATCTCTAACTCATAGGCCCCTTCATTATCAGGCAGGATCTCATTCACCAGATAACTTCCGTCGACCGTCAGATCGCCCAACTCACGTGTCTCCTTCCTCAGCGACTGAAGCTCGTCCACCGCGTCGGCCGCCATATAGATCTCGCCATCCTTCGAATAAAGCGACAACTCACGCGGCAAACCATTCGCCCCGCGATATTGCCGGATCGGCGTGATGTTGGCATATTGCCAGTTGCTCATCCAGGGCATGGCGACAACCCTTTCTCCCGTGTTCGAGAAACAGACCGTCGCGTAATGATCCTTTCCGAAATCGAGCCACTTGGCCACCTGCGGCTTACTGTCGCACGTAAAGGTCTTACCGTCGAAATCGCCCACGAAATATTCCGTAGCGCTGCCACCGAACGGGCCACCCGGATTGACATTCACGATCATCACCCATTTCTTGCGATCCGCGTTGCCATCGACCGGCAGCTGGATGAAATCAGGGCACTCGAACTGGTTGGGCTGGGCGCCATAACCCTCGCCGAAACCGCTCAGGTATTCCCAATCCTTCAGGTTGGCAGAAGCGTAGAAACGCATCTCCTTGTCGGCCGAGACGATCATGTACCACTTCTGTTCCGGCTCATACCAGAACACCTTCGGATCGCGGAAATCCCGCAGCCCATCAAACGGCGTAAGCACCGGATTATTCTCATATTTCGTGAAAGTACGCCCGTTGTCGGTGCTGTAGGCCATACATTGGATCTGCCCGTTGCGATCGCTGGCCGAGGTATAGAAGGCGATCAGGGCATTCTCGCCATAACCGGCGCTATTCAGGTGGTCGACCACCGACCTGCCCAGCTCCCTCGCGATCTCCCTGCACGAGGCCCCGCGCTCCAGCATCCTCTGGACCGTGTCCCGCTCGTGCCTCGTGAGCCTTCCGTAGGCCCTCGGGACCGCCCTCGCGGAGCCCCTATTCTTCTTTCCGGACATGCCGTCCTCCGATCTCCCGGGGCCGGCCGGTCCGGCCCTCAGGGTATCGGGTTCCCACATTCATCCGCACATGTGCGGATGAATGTGGGAAGTGTTCGGATGAAGTTGATAATCAAGGGTTGATAATCAAGGGTGCACCATTCGTTGTGTCTATTTAACCATTTGTATATCTCTCGCTATAATAATGAGAAAAACTAGAGATCGGTTTATGTGTATATGACACCTAAA
>USAD01000073.1 GCA_900552415.1 uncultured Parabacteroides sp. | reverse complement strand
GTTCCAGGGTCGTCAGAAGCGTCTATATAATAGAAAAAACCATGACTGTTTTTTGTTCTTACATAGGTACGATCATACAATTCTCTCTTCCCATACATATCAGGGTCCATTAACGGCGGTATCCAACGATAATCTTTATTTCCGATCTTTACCGAATTAATTGAAATACCCTCAACATTTGCGGTTCTATATAAACCATACTGATTCTGCATTGGCGTAAGACGCACTCTCACAGAAGATATATAATTAAACATAAAACCATAAACCGTTTCATCTTGCGGCATTGGAACCGTATCCATATTCTTTGTTATATCGTCTTTTAATTTTGAAGTCGAAATCACATTATCTTGATCAAAATCGACCACGCCTATTTCTTCATATAAATCTGGAAATTTCTCAGGTGCCCTCTTATTAGGAATGCCACCTTCTTCCAATTTAAAACCGGAATCAGAAATTGGATTAAAAGTATATTGAGCTAAAATGGGACGACCCTCTCCACCATTTATAGCCCGCACCGAAACGACTTGTTTCGATTGTCCATCTAACCCGCTTAATTTTACTACATGAAGCTGTTAAAATAGATGAGCAAATGCGTCATTTGTTTGATTTGGTTTTTTCTCTGAAAATGGCACATAACTGCCATCATTACCTATCCGATACTCAAAGCCTTCGGCAGAAATCATATTTCCAGGATTGCCACTCTCATACCAGAAATAATTTCCTGGTAAAGACAACATCGTCAAATTTATACTACTCTTACTTTCCGCCGGATAATCTATCTCGTACTTTTCTAACGGTCCCTTCTTTAACGCATTCGCACATTCCGAGGCCGGACGGATAATATATTTATAACGTTTTAACAACGTGGGTTCCGTAAACGTTCCGCTACCATCATTCAATTCGTCTTCGTTAAAATTTGTATAGCTACTAACATCACAAAACAATGTATCTGCTTTTGATAAACTTTCAGGCGCAGTATAGACAATCGTTGAGGCACATGATGATAAATGTGCCCATTGATTTTTATCATTTTTACCAGTTCCATAAAACCCATCGTACCACCACAAACCATCTGTCGCGTCACGCAAATCAGAAGCATAATATCCTCCATTAATATCCCCACCTCTACTCTTAGCAGCATCTGCATCTAAGTAAATCGCTTCTGGTTTTTTTATCGTTCCTTTAGACGGAGAATCCTTAGAAATATACCAATGCACATACCATTGATAACTAGCATCCGCAACCCCATCATTAATCCTCAACTCCGGAAGATACAATTCCCGGGAAGCATTTTCTTCCACATAAATAATCTCCGTTCTCGTATGTACCGTATCCCTATTGCCAGCCGCTAGAATTGTCGTTTGCCCCCAAGCATTCCCCACCATCAGCGAGGCGATCAGTGAGAGCAGAGCTTTTATTAGCTTAGTTCGTATCATCGTTTGTTTCCTCCTTCGCTTTTCCGTTGTTTTTAATGATTAATGTATAAGGCAATACGATCGTCTGACCCGAAGTGTTCTTTGCCACTAAAGTAAGTTTGATCGTAGCCTCGGCCGCATAGAAACGTTCATCTAACGTAATCGTGAAAGAACCAGAACGATCTTCCTTCGTATCGAAGATAAAGCCGTATTCTCCATCATTCTTATCCAACCAAGGGATAATATTCTCACCTGTTGTTCCACCAAGTTCTAGCGTCGTCTCCGGTTTCTGAAGGAGACCATCCCTATTATTCACCAAGACCGCGCTGCAATATCGATCTCCGGATGTCCAATTTCCGCCCCCATAATAACTCAACGCCCATTCCTCCCCAAGCTCTTCCAATTCATAAGGTATCGTTACCTCACCCGCATGGTCTGTCACGAAAGTACGTTCTGGAATCTCTATACCTGGATCAAAGGTGTATTTTGTGGGAACTCCACCAATCGGCATGTGCTTCTGCTCGAACGCAACGGTTGTCCTCGCGTTCGAGACCAAGATCGGGAAGCGCAACAAGTCGTTCCGGCGGACAAAGAAGAAGTTCGTTTCCTTAGGCTCCTCGTCGGTATCGACCTCTTCGACTTCGACCAATAAGGTCATGTCGCCAATACCATCCTCTTGGTTCTCCTGCGCAGTCTCATTGACATAGAATGAGAACGTCTTCTTATTTTCTGCCCCTTGCGCATAAGGGATTTTACCCTTATCACCTGTCAGTTCAACGTTATAATCCTCTCCTACATTTTCCTTCTCAGTTCCAGGGAAACTTGGATTCAAAAGCCCAGTTTCCGTATCCCGTACCAGCAAATTCCATTTATCCTCATCCGCTGTCACATCATAGGGCAAGAGAAAAATATTCCCTGTTTTACGGAACTTACCCATTTGTAATTTCGAGATATTTTTTTTTTTTAATGATTCGGTGTTCACCTAGATCTACACCTTGCCCAACAAACGGATCAAAGGAATCTCCAGCAAGTTCGCCGTGGTGTTCTCGGTAATGGTCTTCGTATAGCCATAACTACTCATCGGGATATACGCGGTGGGGGTTGTCCCCCCATTATAAGCGCTCATCTTCCTCAACGAGACCGCATATTCCTGTATTTCCTTCTCGGGTGTATCCGCATCTATACCTTCCAGCCAAGCGATCACCGAAGCGCCATCCTCCAATCCATCCAAGTTAGCGTAAGCATAGAATTTATAGGTCGCTCCCACTTCCAGCTCTACCCTTATGTCGGTTCGAGAATCCTCATCCTCATTATTCGCCAAAGGAGTGTTCGAAATCAATTGATCAAATTTAAACGCCTTCTCCTCGTCTTGCTTTAAGATCAAGATCCACCACTTGGCGATCCGGTGCTCATAATCCGAATCGGCAGAATCCGGATCAAGGACAATGTCATTAAAGTCGGCAGGAACCGCTCTCGTCATCGGCGAACGGTCAAAGCTGCCAAGAGAGATGAGCAACTCGGCGTAGCGTTTCTCAGGCACCTCAAGGCCACTCCCGCTATCGTCCGAGCAAGCGGGAGCCCACAGAAGCGTCATCAAGAACGCGCAAATGGTTACCCAAAACAACTTATTATTAGTATCTCTCATAAACACGTTTCCTTTCTGCCTCAAAGTTCTTGTTCGTTAAAACGGATCACCCAATTCTTGACTTGCACTTTATAGCAAGCGTAGCTGACGATCGGTCCGGGTTCGTCCGGATCATCCGGATCATCGGGCATATCCGGATCGTCAGGCGTATCTGGATCATCGGGTTCGTCCGGATCGTCGGGTGTATCCGGATCATCGGGTTCGTCGGGACAATCCGGGCAATAGGTCGGGGTCAGGAAAAAGATGATCGAATATTCGTCTTGTCGATCCAAATATTCTTGGGCGGAGATGGCGTGACCCTCCATTTTCGTCAGCAGCAAATAGTTGCAAAGGTTCACGTTAAGCACGTCGTCTTCCCAACCCTTGTGGCGGACGATCAGCCGGTAGTTCACGTCGTCCATCAAGCGCATGGTGTTCAGTTCGGCCACGGCGACCATCTGGTTCGTGGGTCGCCCCATCAGGCTGTCGCCCTCGGCGATATCGACGTTGTCCGTATAATAAGGCAAATAGGTGATCACCGGATCATCGAGCAAATGGTTATCATAATCCATATAACCATTATCGGCCGTGATGGCGAAAGTGAAGTCGTCGACATCCATGCTGTTGCCGTCGGTATCCTGGAGGACAAGGCGCAACTTATTGGTATTCTTGGCTAGCGAGATTTCTTTATCCTCATGCCGCTCGCCAGAGATAACCAGCGTATCGAGGGCGTGCCACAGCGGCTCCAGCTCGCGGGGCTGCGTCCCGTCGGCACCACGCAGGGTACGGACACGAATATCCTCGAGGGTCGAAGCGCCGGGCGTCAGGTCGGGCCATTCATAAGACTCCTCGTCGAGGCCAGCCCAAGTGAGGGCATAGTAGGTGCCCGGCGCGAGATCAAGCACGATATTATTGGCCTTCAACTCTTCGCCAACAATGTCGCGTCGTGAGATGAAATTACCTTTGTCGTCGCAAATAAACAACGCGGCCTTGGTCACCTCGCTCTGGAACGCGTCGGCAAACTTCATATTATAATCGTACACGAAATGCAAACGGTACTCGCACAAGGGGAGTGAGTCGTCGTGAATATAATCACAAGCGACCATTCCGGCCAACACGCACGTGCCGATCGATTTAATTAGTCTGTCAGAAAATCCTCTCATCTCTTATTTTGCTTTGTTTGTGATACGCTGATAAAAGTAAATCGCCTTTCCACTCCTGGTCTTTTTCTTTCCCCGAAGGAAGCTCCCCCGCCCTTAGGCGGGAGGAGCGTGGCGCTCCTCAAGACGCCTTCTTTATAAACTATAATCTGATTTATAAAACGATACCCGTATTCGAACGAACTACCCAGTTCTTGACCAGGATCCGGACGTTGAAGTAGTATTCCTCGTTCTCGTCGTCCTTGTCCGGCTCCGGCTTGTCAATTCCTGAGAGGCCCAACGTGTTGATCGCCGAGACGCTCATATCATAAATGTTGTTACGGACAATACCGAACTCCATGATACCCATATTCGGTGTCTTCTCGTTGTTCGCGTGGCGGATCCAATAGGGATAATAGCAAACAAAATCCGCGTAGTAGTTGATTTTATTGCTTGTTTGCCCTTCCATATAGTTTTTGATATAAGTCTCGATAGCGTCTGTCGAAGCGAACGTAGCATAATCATCCGTCGCATCCGCACATTTCTCTTTCAGATACTCAATATAGCCAAACGGGTCATCTCCATTCGCCAACAAATGAGCCTTGAACTCCGCTTTTTTAATGCTCACAATCTTTTCGGCAGTAAAGTCGGTATAACTGTAAATCGTCGCGCCTACTTTGTCATCCAATTCCTTCTGCCATCCCCAAACCGCTTCATTGAAGATCGCCTCACAGTCCTTATAGATCACGTTGTTGTAGACGTAGAAGCCTCCCGTTGGAGTTTTTGTGGTAGATGAAATTTTTGCATACTCAACGATACTTCCCTCAGTATTTTTATACTGAACTTTAACAGGCTCCACACCCTTGCCGTCCATTTTCGTCGCTACCCATTTCTCCGGGAAATAGGTCGCCTTAAACAACGCACCGGTCGAATAACCATTCTTCGACATGGCCGCGCTGGTCGTATTCTCTTGGGTATAGCAAAGGTCTACTGTTGTTTGGGTAGAAGTAAAATCGGTCGTATTGCCTGACAAGATTTTACCACCTTTTAGACCCTGCCACAAGCCCGCGTAATCCGCGGTCGTACCCGCACTCCCATCCGCTGTAGGAGGATAAAAGTCGTTGTCGTATGACAAGGTGTAAGCTCCATCTCCATACTCCGTAGCCAACGCATCTCTATCGTTCAAATTAGTTGCGGTCGGCGCGAGATTCTCTTTCACTCTTGTCCACGGGTCGATCACGTAGTTCAAGCCCGCGCCCGCGATTGTCGCGATCTCATTACCTAAGAAGAGATCATATTTCGTACCATTAGGTCCCCCTACGCTTGTCGTGGGAAGCGCTTTTTCATTCTCAGAATCAGCCTCCGGACTGGTCACCCGCTTCAACAGGTAAGTACCGCTGGTCAGCTGGTTGACAATCCTTACCTCATCCAGACGAACTTTCGCGGCTCCCAAATTGTTGGATTCCTCTTTCGTATAGATAAAATCTTCGACTTCATCCACTCCCGAGATCCGGATCTTAGCGGCCAAACGCTCTACGTGCACATCCGCATCGGGCGCGTCGGTCGGCGTGGCGTTCGCCCTCAGGGTTACTTTATCCAAAATCGATACGGACTTACCATTAACAACGTAAGTATCGTTATGGGTAGACATGATAAAGCCATCAGTATCATTCCAAACTTTCTTATAAATAAGATTGGCCAATTGGGCGCCAGTCGTCAAATCACCTGAATGAACCCGATTCTTAAGGCTTTTGTCCCCTATGTTCGTCACCGCGATAATTCCATACGTCTTGCCATCGAAGCCTTCCGCTTGGTCGTCGGTCATGGTGACGGTAACTGTCGCTTGACGGTCGTGCCAAGTCTCATCCGATACGGCCATGTCCAAACCATCCGCGTAACCAGAACCTACCAAGACGCTATTCGGGCCAAAAGACTTCGGGTCCGTCCCATCACTCTTATCTGTTTCCGCATCCCGATAGAGAATGATCGTCACGTCGTTCACCTTATATTCGCTCGGTAAGCCTACTTCACCCTCAAGGTTGTCACCTTCCTCGCCTCCATTCGGCACATCGGCCTTTGTCTGGATACTTGGATTGATCGAAACTTGCATATAAGTGGTTGGTCCTTCCAACTCCGTAGCGCCATTCTCGTTATTGCCACCTCCTTGTTCCAAATCATCCGAGCAAGACACGGCCGCGCAGGCGAAGGCCAGTGCCCATAAAGTACTTTTTAGTTTCATGTTCTTTTTCTTGTTTTATTGTTAATATTCATTTCGTTTCTTCTTCAAAAAACCTTTTCGCGGGCCTCTTCCGAGGTTAGCGGCTGACCCCTTCCGACGTTAGCCGCTAACCTGTTCCGACGTTAGCCGCTAACCTACTCTGACGTTAGCCGCTAACCTCGTAGGAGGTCTGCCGCTAACCTCATAGGAGGTCTGCCGCTAACCTCGGAGGACGTCTGCCGCTAACCTCAGAGAGGTCTGCCGCGGACCTCGGAGGACGTCTGCCGCTAACCTCAAAGAGGTTTGCCGCGGACCTCCGCGAAGGGTCGCGCGGGGCGTCAGACCGTGCCCGGGCTTCCCCCGTCGTCCGGATCTTCCGGCTCGGTCGTGGCCTGCCCGTTTTCGTCTTTCGGCTTTACCCGTATGTAAGTCGCGTCCTCGCGGGCGTCTTGGAGAACCCGCCCCGGCGTAAACACCAGGCTCGGGACCTTCATCATGGTCGCCGCCACGAACTCCTCTTCCGTCTTCGCACCCTTGCTGCTCAAGGCGAAACGAAAACTACCCAGTTCACCCACTTTCACGTTGCGTCCCCCCGCCAGGTGACGCGCGATCACTCTCGGCAGACGGTCGAGACAGCTCTTCACGTCGGCGCTCGTCAGGGCCGTTTCCTCGGAGATGCTCTCGCAGAGTTCCTCGAACTCGACTGAGCCACTCGTGACTAACGTGGCGTAATAGAGTTTAGAGCCCTCCTCGGCATCCCGCG
This sequence comes from uncultured Parabacteroides sp., assembly GCA_900552415.1. Classification (GTDB taxonomy): domain Bacteria; phylum Bacteroidota; class Bacteroidia; order Bacteroidales; family Tannerellaceae; genus Parabacteroides; species Parabacteroides intestinipullorum. The sequence continues at coordinate 3,299 of USAD01000073.1, read as the reverse complement.
AGAAATCCCTCCTCTGAACTAATTTGTACCTGATTGGCATTGCTTTCTTCTTTTTTAAGGTTAAACATCTATTTAATTTTCTATCGCAATTGTTCCAAGTTGGCTTTCGCCTGCTCGCTCACCATCGGATCATTCGCCAAGGATTCAAAGATGGCTTTTGCCCGTTCAAAATCCTCTTCCAACCAATAAGCGACCCCTTCGGCCAGACGCTTCTGCGCGGTGTCGGGCGCTTTCGCCAAGTAACGACGAGCGTCGGCGGGATTACCGTTAAGCAAAGCCGTATTGGCGGCGTTCAGGTTCGAGACAGGATCATCCGGATACATCCGGACCGCGATCTCGAAAACTTCTTTAAACTCGGGGCTCCCCGTCTCGTAGGTCTGTGCCACCTGAAACATCTCTTCCAAGCTCAATTGTTTAGGATCCTTATAGATCAACTCCTTGGCCTCGTCGACACTAAAGGGACGGATCGTATAGCTCACCTCATAGTCGGAATGGCGCAAGGCGGGATAAATCTCATTTAGAATGTAGCGATAGGTCTCACCACCATTCAGACGCTTGAGGGCATTGTCGCGGGCATCGGGATCGGTGATCGAGGCATCCCGGATCACGGCCAAGATAGCCTCCTTGCTGTCGAGATCCAATCGCTCAACCCGACTTTCCAACCCGGCCCAATCCTCAGGCTCATAGTCAACACTCGTCTCGACTCCAGTCAAGTCATACAAACCTTTCACATATTCCAAAAGCGCCTCGGAGCGGCCTTTAGCCAAGCGCTCATTATTGGCATAAGAGCCTTCTGGCGAAGCATATCCCTTGATGGAAATCCCCGTGATGGTGGCGAACTGATCGTCGCGTACCGACTCAATGGTCTCGCGGATCTTGGCTAGCTCAGTGGTGTTGCGCCGATAGTCGGGGCGAATCACGGTCTGGTTGACCGGAAAGTCCAAATAAGCGCTTCCACTCAGCGAACGAGTCTTCACCTCCGCCATGGGGGCAATGTAGGCCATTAGGGGGTTTGGCTCCCGGACAAGATTAATCGGATAAGGAACGCTCCGGTCACTATTTTCCGATTCCCAACCGCATCCGCAATCATCTTCCACCAGAACCAACTCGGAGCGGTCCATCCAGCGACCGTAGGGAACGCGAGCATGATAATCAAAACTTTGCGCCTCACCATTTTTCCTACGGATAGCAAATTCCTCGTGCTCGATCGGGTTACGCTCCGTCCGTTCATAAAGAATCTGCCGGTCGCGCCCATTGACGAGCAACGGCGGCAATACACGCACGCTATCGCCTCGTTGAATCAGTGGTGTATAAATAAGGGAGCGACTCGAAGCGACTTTCAGCTCACTCAAGTCGAAAGTTAAGTCCACTAACAATACATCCCCCGAACGCTCGATCATCCGCTTCTCCAAACGAATGGTATCGGCAGGGATTCGCGCTTGGGCCACCAATCCCAAACCGGCTAATCCAAAAAACATGAATGCATATCTAAATTTCATGACCATACATCTTTAGAATAAATAAATGAGACTGACAGCCGCCTGAGTAGGCCCGAAATAGTGTTTCTTATTATCTGTCGTTTTATTCCCGCAATTCGTACAAGGATAACGATCGTAATTAAGATAAAGATAACCAACGCCGAGGGAGGCCTCGAGATTCCAATGTTTAGAAAGTAACCATTGATAACCATAGCTAACCCCCACGCCCGTTCCCCAACCCTCGCGTCGCTCGTCTTCAAGCCCAAGGATCTTCAAATCGGCAAAATTGTAAATGATGAATGGAACATGTAAACCGAGAAAATGGCCATAGAAACTCTCGCAAAACCAATAGCGCACCTCCGGATGCAGCCGAAAATGCTTAAAGGTCTTACCGTAACTCCCATCCTCGTTCTTTCCGGAGAATGGATTCAGGCCCACCTCGGCCTCCAACGTCCATTGGGGGGCGAGCCGGAACTCGATGCCGAGGTTCGGAGTCGTTGTCGCCCAATAGAGGGCGTTCGTCTTCAAGGCCACAATAGGCGCCTTGCCACCCTCAGAGACAGGCTTCTGAGCCCACGTGAGAGCGGTTCCGAACGTGCTCGCGATTAACCAGATTAAAAGTAATTTTCTCATAAATATGATCACATTGTTGTTTTTCATAAAGTGATTTCCTTCATTGGTCCACAACCTATCCAAAAATAAACATCTACACACATCCATTTTGGCGATTCTGTCAAACCTTATTTACGGAATAAGGGTGTTTCCCATTGAAATTGGCTGTAAAGGTATGAGTTGTCAATAGATTAAACAAATTTTTTTAAGAATAAATATCCATATCGTATCAATTTTTATCAAAGAGGGCCATAAAAAGTTAAGGACTCATAGTATGTTCTATTTTTCATTCCCAACAGTTGTTTCTTAAGAATCAGATTTTCAATAAGATGGGTTCAAAATAAATAAACATTCCAAATATTCCTGATTTTCAAGACATCTTGATTATTCTCTTATTCCGTAAATAAGCTATTTCCCAAAAAATTCCATATTCTATTTTTACGCAAAAACAACCCGGTTAACGCGGTTTCCCTATATCACGCAAGCGACAAAGCTACAATGATTTCCGAACGACCAGGTCGTCGATACGGCCAATCACTTTCCGGTTCGCCCGCCCCAACGTGGAAACATCCAGCAGCCTCAAATAATATCGGGTCACTTTCTCGGAAGCGTGCCCCATCGCCTGGCTGATCAACGCTACTGGAATATCTTGCCGCAAAGCCTCCGACGCCCAGGTATGCCGGATCACATAAGAACTGATGCGCAAATTGAGCTTGATCCGGTCGCCAACCGCCCGAAGCGCCTGGTTATGGCGCGTGAGGAAAGATTTATAATCCTGGTGATTCCGTTCCCCCTTCAGGAAAGGAAAAATAAAATCACTGTCACTTTGATATTTCCTCATCAAACGCCGCATACCAGAAGAGACCAACATCCGGATCTGCGTTCCTGTCTTCCGGCGACAATAGACCAACTCATTGCCCTGAATATTCTCCTTGCGGAGCGACATCAAGTCGACCAGGGGCATTCCTTGCGCCAGGAAACTGAACAAGGACAAATCGACCGCCCGTTCCAACATCGGCGAGTCGCTCCAATCCTCCTCGGCCATACGCTCAAGCACCTGAATCGGGACAGCCCTCTTGGCAGTCGCTTCCCGCTTCAGCCGTAGATGCGCGAACGGATGCTTGAGTGGCGAGACCAAACTCTCGCGACAAGCCGCGTTATAAACCGCCCGCAAACTGCTCAGGTAACTGTTAATCGTATTGGAACGCA
>USAD01000072.1 GCA_900552415.1 uncultured Parabacteroides sp. | reverse complement strand
TTCACTATTATCATGCGTCCGTGAGACCTCCTCGGATAAGGGTATTAACTTTCCATCTTATGTCTGCTTCATTTACACCAACCGTTCCGAATAGCTATAGGGCTTTGGTTTGTATAGCAACCTTACCCACGGTTTTATGCCTTATATGAAGTTTCTGTTCGTCAGACCAGATGTTTGCCGCCAGCTTCCTTCAGATTCCACCTCACGATGGACACCCTTGCTTTGGGCTGTATGATTCCCGCTATTAGGGCTCATTGGGGACTTGCACCCGTTAGCTAATACTCATGCCGAGCGTACTATGACAAGAGGATGTGTCGCGATGACGCATCCTCTTTTTACTATATGCTCTTCCTTATTCCTGCGTGGTACGACTTCGATCGCGGATGAAGCACATTCTTCTTTTTGATCGTCCTACAAGCCACAACTGCCCTCTCCCAGATAATCCGCGCTCGGCTCTCCATGATACTCCGGATGCCTTTTCAGCCAGACAACCGCATAAGAGCATGTCGCCAAAGGTTTCAAGCCTTGCTCCAGCGCGTAATCATACGCGGCCTTGACCAAGGCTCCGGCAATTCCATTCCCTTTAATGACTTCCGGAACGACCGTATGACGGATATCCAAGGCTCCATCATGTACGGTATAAGCGGTATAAGCCAAGCAACCGTCCTTATTCACAATAAAACGTCTATGCGTCATGTCATGAAAAATTTCCATATTTGCCTCCTCCCTATATTTTAAAGAATATTCCAATTCTATTTCTTACGAATAAGGTTCCGGGCTAAGTTAACACTCGTGCGCGATATTTCCAAGAAAAGAGCGATTTCACTGGAGAAACCAAAGAGAAGAACCGGTCTCATCAAGCGGGACCAGCACTTCTCCTCCTCAAAAAAGCGTACATGGATTGCGAGACCACGGAGAAAAGGATCAGGAACAGGCCCATGTAAAAGCTCTGGTCCAGATAACGCCCCTCATCGAACAGGATCATGGCAAGGATGATGCTGTAGATCGGCTCCAGGTTATAACTCAGGTTGACCGTAAAGGCCGAGATCACCTTCAAGACCTGAATCTGCAAGATATACAGGCAGACGGTGCAGACGGAAGCCAGGCACAACAGATAACAGAAGTCGGTCTGGTCCGGCAAGACAAAATCCACGCCAAAGGCATAATCATATAAGGGGAAAAGACAGGTCAGGCCCACGAACCCGCCGATCATCTCATACAACAACATCGTGCCCGACGAATAATTGACCGACACCCGCTTGTTCGTGATCGTAAACAGGGAAGCCAAGGCCGACGACACGATTCCCATCAGGACACCCACCCGATAACGGACATCAAAATGGAAGATCAAGGCGATGCCGCCAACAGCGATCAGGCTGAACGCGATCTCTTTCATGGAGACCCGCTTGTGATTGATCAACGGCTCGAACAGGGCGGTAAAAAAGCTCATCAGGGAAAGACAGACCACACCGATCGAGACGTTCGACATCTTGATACTGCCATAGAAAAAGACCCAGTGCAAGGCCAGCAAGATCCCGACCGCACCGATCTTCACGACATCGTGGCGCGTCACCCGACGCAAGCTGCCCGAAACCTTCAGGACCAGGAGGAACAGGATGGCGGCGAACAACATCCGATACCAGACAAGCATGAACTCGCTCAAGGAGATCAGCTTCCCGAAAATTCCGGTTCCTCCCGCCAGCAAAATAGAGAGATGAAGTTTTATAAATGCCTCTTTCATAACTCAATCACTGTTTTACACGAATACATATCCAAAAAAGCGGCCAAAATTAGAGATTTTGCCGAACATTCCCATCTTTCCCTAAAAGAAAAACAGCCGCTCCCTCCTATCCCATTCTCAGTCCCGTACGGAAAGTACTCCAGTACTTTGCGGGAAGTACTGGAGTACTTTCAGCATCGGACTGCAGTACTTTCCGCAGGGGACTGGAAACAGCTCCTAAAGCACCGACCATTTACACGAAAAGTATTTCATAAAAAACTAGTCTAAAAAACCTTCATTACCCTATAGTTTTCCTACCTTTGAGGAACATCTTTCGCAACATAACCAATTTAAACTACAGATATCATGAGCAAAGACTACAAGACAACATTGATGGCCATCTGTCTGGCGGTCCTGACGACCACAGCGGCGGGACAAGGCCCTCGTCAGCCACTAAGCGAGGAGCAGAAACAACTCAACACGATGCACCAAGTGATCACCTCGGACAAACTGTTCCATTATGTCGAGCAACTGTCCGATCCCTCCCTCGAGGGACGGCTCGCCGGATCGCCCGGCATGGCCAAGGCGGTCGCGATCGTCGAGGATTATTACAAGAGCTGGGGACTGAGTCCGGCAGGCGATAAAGGCGGTTATATCCAGGAATATCCGCATCCTTGCGTCGAGATCCAACCCGGCAGTACGATGGAGATCCTCTTCCCCATCCAGGCCAAGGAGAAAAACTGCTGGATCGCCAAGTCATACCCATGGGCCGAAGGCTGGTTCGCCGGCGGCATGAGCGGCAACGGCGACATCACGGCCGAAGTCGTCTATGCCGGTTTTGGCGTGACCGCTCCCGAACTGGGCTACGACGATTACAAGGGCATCGACGTGCGGGGCAAGATCGTACTCATCGAGGGCGAGACACCCAACCGAAGCCGAGAGCCCGAGGATATCGCCAAATGGTATAACCATACGCTCCACCAGACCAAACTGAACAACGCCGTCGCCCATGGCGCTATCGGACTGCTATACAAATGGGTACCTGGCCCGAACGCGCCCTATAACGAGGGTTTCGTCTATTGCCACGTGACCGATACCGTTGTCGATGACCTGTTCCGCGGCACGGGCCGGACCTACAAGGAGACGATCGAGAAAATCTACGAGACCATGAAGCCCCAATCGTTCGAGATGGGCAAGCGGGCCCGGATCAAGATGAACGCGACCTACAATCCCAACGCCACGGGCAAGAACATTGTCGGTGTCGTGGAGGGCAGCGATCCGGTCCTGAAGAATGAGTATATCATCGTCGCCGCACACCTCGATCACCTGGGCATGATCCCTTATCACATCGAGGGCGCTAACGACAACAACGCTTCCACCGCCGCCCTGCTCGGCGCAGCCGAGGCCATCGCCAAGCTGGAGAGCAAGCCCAAACGGAGCGTTGTCTTCCTGAGTCTTGATGGTGAGGAGGCGGGCCTGACCGGCAGTACCTATTACACGAACCATCCGATCTTCCCGAAAGAGAAGGTGAAGGCGGTACTCAACCTCGAACAGGTTGGCGCTGGCGAGATCCTGGTTTCCAACTACGCCTACGATCATCCCGACCTGGCCAAGGCGACAGAGGCGGCCAATGGGAAATATATCCACCGTCAACTGATCCAACGGGAAAACCATTACCTGACCCGCCCACGGACCGATGGCGCCGTCTTCATGAAGGCCGGTTATCCTTGTGTTGACCTGCGGGCCGCCGGTGGTGGTTATTATCATCACCCCAAAGACAACACCGCGTCGATCAACCCGGAGATCCTGGAGTCAACCGGCCAATGGCTGTTCTGGACCGTGCTCGGTTTAGCCAACGAGTGACAGGAGAGGCCACTTGCCGCTATTTTTGTCCTTAGCCGAACAGAAATCCTAAAGAAAGGCGTATCTTTGCAAACCTATGGAATTTGAAGATATGGACGAGAATTTTGACATACGAGACGCACGAAAACCGGAGAGCGAGCGTGAGTACGAGAACGTGCTTCGCCCACTCTCTTTCTGCGATTTCAGCGGGCAGGCGAAGGTGGTCGAGAACCTGCGGATATTCGTCATGGCAGCCCGTATGCGCCAGGAGGCACTCGACCACGTGCTGCTGCACGGACCTCCAGGACTGGGTAAGACAACACTTTCCAACATTATCGCGAACGAGCTGGGCGTCGGATTCAAGGTCACTTCAGGCCCAGTGCTCGACAAACCCGGCGACCTGGCGGGCGTACTGACCTCACTCGAGAAGAACGACGTGTTGTTCATCGACGAGATCCACCGCCTCAGTCCCGTCGTAGAGGAATATCTTTACTCGGCAATGGAGGATTACCGCATCGATATCATGATCGACAAGGGACCAAGCGCCCGTTCGATCCAGATCGACCTGGCACCCTTCACGCTGATCGGAGCGACTACACGCAGCGGCTTGTTGACCAGTCCTTTGCGTGCCCGTTTTGGTATCAATATGCACTTGGAATATTACGACGCCGACACGCTGGCCAAGATCGTCCTCCGGAGCGCCGATATCCTGGGTGTCCGTTGCAAGGCGAACGCGGCCGAGGAGATCGCCTCACGCAGCCGGGGTACGCCACGTATCGCCAACGCTTTGTTGCGACGCGTGCGCGACTTCGCCCAAGTGAAAGGCTCGGGCGAGATTGATAAGGCGATCGCCTGTTATGCCCTGGAAGCGCTCAATATCGACCGTTATGGCCTGGATCAAATCGACAACAAGCTCTTAACTACGATCATCGACAAGTTTAAGGGCGGACCCGTCGGACTGACAACCATAGCGACCGCGCTGGGCGAGGATCCCGGTACGGTCGAGGAGGTTTATGAGCCTTTCCTTATCAAGGAAGGTTTCCTGAAACGGACGCCAAGAGGACGTGAGGTGACCGACCTGGCCTATTCCCATTTGGGCAGGGACAGATTCAAACAGCAAGGATTCTTATTTTAAAAAGAGAGTACAGAAAAAGAATGGCAGGAGGAATGAAACGGCTGGCCAAAGAGACCGCCGTCTATGGATTAAGCAGCATCATCGGGCGTTTCCTCAACTGGATGCTGGTACCGATGTATACGCGTGTCTTGACAGACACGAGCGATTACGGAATCGTCACCAATCTATATGGATGGACAGCGTTGCTGCTCATCCTCTTGACTTACGGCATGGAGACCGGCTTCTTCCGATTCATCAACAAGAAGGAGGAGACGGAACCGATGCGAGTCTACGCATCGGTCCTTTATTGCCTGATGGCCAGCTCGACCCTTTTCGTCCTGCTGGTCTTCCTCTTCCTGCCCCAGATCAGCGGAGGTTTGGGTTACGCCGAACATCCGGAATATGTGGGAATGATGGCGGGTATTGTCGCGGTCGACGCCTTCTGTTGCGTGCCTTTCGCCTACTTGCGCTATTTGGGCAAGGCCTGGCGTTTTGCGGGGATCAAGCTCTTGAGCATCTTCTTGAATATCGCGCTCAACATCCTGTTCCTGGTCGTCTGCCCCTGGTTGCATACTCACGCGCCCGCTTCGGTCGACTGGTTCTATCATGAGGGTTATGGTGTTGGTTATATCTTCGTGGCCAACGTCTTCACGACGTTATTGACCCTGGTCCTGCTCTTCCCCGATATCTTGCCCGGCCTGCGAGCCAAAGTGAACCTGCCGACGTTGCGCCAGATCCTGGCCTACTCCTTCCCCATCCTGTTGTTAGGAATCGCCGGCATCTTCAACCAGACAGCGGACAAGATCCTGTTCCCGTTCCTGTTCGACGACAAGGATTACGCCAACGAGCAGCTCGGCATCTACGGCGCCTGCTTCAAGATCGCCGTGGTGATGGTGATGTTCACCCAGGCGTTCCGTTATGCCTACGAGCCCTTCATCTTCGCCCGCAACAAGAGCGATGACAACAAGAAGGCCTATTCGGAAGCGATGAAATACTTCATCATCTTCGCTTTATTGATCTTCCTGGGCGTGATGTTCTACATCGACATCCTGAAATATTTCGTCGGACCGGCCTATTATCCCGGTTTACGGGTCGTACCGATCGTGATGCTGGGCGAGCTGTTCTTCGGGATCTATTTCAACCTCTCCTTGTGGTACAAGCTCACGGACCAGACCTATTGGGGCGCTTATTTCTCAGCGATCGGATGCGTGGCGACTGTCGCCATCATCCTGTTGTTCGGACCGCGTTACGGCTACATGGCTTGCGCCTGGGCCTCTTTCGCCTGCAATCTCATCATGATGTTGCTCTCCTATTTTATTGGACAGAAAAAATATCCGATCCAATACGACCTGAAATCGGCATTGGCCTATACGGCATTGGCCGCCGTACTTTATGCCGCCAGCACATTAAAGCTTGAGCCAAGCTGGCTGCAATATCCCTATCGGACCGTTTTGCTTGGCATCTATATCATCGTGATGGTCAAGCGAGACCTGCCTCTTCAGGAGATTCCCTATATTGGTAAATACTTTAACAAAAAATCCAAATGAGCGATGCGAAACAAAACAACAAAGTGAGAACATTAAATATTAATTTAAATAGAATAAATAACAAATGATGAACTGGAAAAAGAGAGTAGGCACGGCGTTATGTCTTTGTGCCGTCGCCTTGTCCACCTATGCCGACGAAGGTATGTGGATCCTGAAAGAGCTGAACAAGCAGAACCTGGCCCGAATGGCCGAGCTGGGCTTCCAGCTTCCTGTTGACAAGTTGTACAACGAGAATGAGCCCTGCGTGGCGAACGCCGTGGTCATCTTCGGCGGGGGATGCACGGGTATTACCGTCTCCGAGCAGGGGTTGATCTTCACCAACCACCATTGCGGTTTCGGGGCGATCCAGAAGCTCAGCAGCGTCGAGCACGATTACCTGAAAAATGGTTTCGTATCGCAAAGCCAAAGCGAGGAACTTCCCGTACCGGGCTTGTCGGTGCGTTATCTTCGGGAAACAATCGACGTGAGCGACCGCATCAACAGCCAAATCGACAAATACCAAGACGAGTACCAACGCCTGATGGCCGCCGACTCGATCGGTAACGCCATTTGCGACTCAATTGGCCAAAACCAATTCCTGGCAGCTCAAGTTGTCCCGTTCTACAATAACAATAAATATTATTTGGTGACTTACGATGTCTATCGCGACGTGCGTATGGTCTTCGCGCCACCTTCGTCAATCGGTAAGTTCGGTGGCGATACCGACAACTGGATGTGGCCGCGCCAAACCGGTGACTTCTCGATCTTCCGGGTTTACGCCAACGCGGAGAACAAGCCGGCCGAGTATGACGCTGCCAATAAGCCTTACCATCCTAAATATGTCGCGGAGGTTTCCATGCAAGGCTATCAAGACAAGGACTATGCCATGACGATCGGTTTCCCGGGCAGCACGGACCGTTACCTTTGCTCTTGGGGTGTTAAGCAACGGATCGAGGACAGCAACAAGCCTCGTATCGAAGTTCGCGGCATCAAGCAGGCTCTTTGGAGCGAGGCGATGCAGGCGAGCGATGCCGTACGCATCAAGTATGCCTCCAAATATGCTGGCAGCTCCAACTATTGGAAGAACGCTATTGGTATGAACCGTGGTCTCGCCAACCTCGACGTGATCGCCCGGAAGCAGGCTGAGGAAAAAGCATTCGCCGACTGGGTAGCGCAGAGCCAGGATCGGGTAGCCAAATATGGCGAGGTCTTAAGTCTGCTGGAGAAAGGTTATACCTCCACAAGCGCGAGTCGCAACGCTTTGACTTATCTGAGCGAGGCCTTCGCCAACGGTGCGGAGATCATTCGTCTGGCCCGCATGGTGCAGAGCTTCGACGCGGAAAAATCAACCGCTGAGGAGAAACAGGTTTTCCTTGAGGACCGTATTAAAGCCTTCTTCAAGGATTACGAGCCGACACTCGACCAAAAGGTATTGGCCGCTATGCTTAAGATCGTACGTGAGCGTGTCGATGAGGATCGCTTGCCCGATATCTACACGAAGATCGATAAGAAATATAAAGGCGATTACGAGAAATACGCCGCTTACCTGTTCAAGAAGACAAGCCTCCTGTCAGAGGAGAAAATCGCCAAGATCATCAACGATCCCAAAGAGTACGCCAAGATCTCCAAAGATCCGGCAGTCGAGTTGAGCTTGTCAGCCATGATGGCTCTCTACAGCCTCGAGCAGGAGATGAGCGACGCCGAGTTTGACATCTATCGTGGCGAGCGCCTCTATTTCGCCGGCCTCAAAGAGATGAATCCGGACAAGGCTTTACCTTCCGACGCGAACTTCACGATGCGTATGAGCTACGGTTCGATCGGCGGTTATCGCCCTTACGATGCTGCATTGTATAATTATTACTCAACAGACCGTGGTGTCCTGGAGAAAGAGGATCCGACGAGCGATGAGTTCTATGTACAGCCGGAGATTCTCGACCTCTTCAAGAAACGTGACTTCGGTCCTTATGCGAATGAGAAGGGCGAGTTGCAACTCTGCTTCCTCTCCAACAACGACATCACCGGCGGTAACTCAGGTAGTCCGATCTTCGACAAGAACGCACGCCTGATCGGTCTCGCCTTCGATGGTAACTGGGAGGCGATGAGTGGCGATATCGCTTTTGAGCCGGAATTGCAACGTTGTATCGGTGTCGATATCCGTTATGTCCTCTTCATGATCGACAAGTGGGGCAAATGTCCGCGACTGATCGATGAGTTGAAGCTGGTCCGTTAAAGACAATGCCTTTTCATCCACAATAAGCAGGGCGTGTACCTAAAAGCCCAAAGGTACACGCCCTGTTCAAATCATACTCAATAATCCAAAAGGACATGGGAATCCTCTATCTATCCATCGAGATCGCGTTCGACCTGCTCACTTTACTGATCGGCTGCCTGCTGGTTTTCCGGGCCAAAGACAACCATCTGAAACGTTATTGGGGATTAATTGCCGCTGGCATCGGCCTCGTATTCCTTTGGGAAAATATCGGATGGCTAACGATCGTCACGGAAACACCAACCTACCGTTTCACCGATCTGCTCTCGATCGAGAAAATGCTTAAATGGTATCTTCCTGCCAGTCTCATCAGCCTTTTCCCGACTGCCTCGTTGCGACCGGGTTATCTGACACCTTTTAAGGTGCTCCTGAGCCTGCTCATTCCCATCGTCATTACCACCATCGGGATCTGTTACATCTTCTTCAACGGGCAAATCACCACCATCGCCTCGTTAACGGAAATCCTGACACAACTCGACAAGACCGACATCCAGATCCGGAGTGTCATCTTCGTCGCCTCGATCGCGACACCGCTTTTCTCGGCGATCTATCCGTTGCTTCGTCAGAATACGTGGCGAGAATCCAATCGCGAGATGTATCTCTTCGCCGGCTTCATGCTCCTGTTCCTGGTAATCTACATCCTATTTACGCTAAGCATAAACGAATTTATCTTTAACCTCTTTGGAGCGACAGCTGTCGTCTTCTCTCTCCTTTTCTCGATTGAGTACTTGCGACATGAGAATCCCTTCTCTCTTCGCCGGTCAGAACCTTTGGCGCTAGAGGAAGACCCGATTGAGGAGACACTCCATCCGCTGTTTCCCGAAATTGAGAGAGCGATAAGAAAAGACGCATTCTTCACCGATAAGGACTGCACGCTCGAGAGCGTCGCCCAGGCTATTGGAGAGAGAAAAGAGGCGGTTGCCGAAGCGATCAAAAGCGCAGGATTTACCAGCTTTCGGGAATATGTCAGCCATCTCCGGCTCGAGCATTTCAAGGCACTGGCGGAGGCAAACCCGGAGATGAACATCAAGGAACTGATGTACGCGTGCGGCTTCACCTCTCGCTCCACCTTCTACCGCAACTTCACCCGCCACTACGGGGAATCTCCATTGAAATATATCGGACGCAAGGCCGAGGAATAATCAGGTCAAGAAATCCCATCCAAAAGAGTCCCATTCCGTCAAATGGGACTCTTTTATCGTTGTCTCAACCGGTCTCTTCCCTCGATATCCACTAATTTTGACTCACCAGGAAGTCTAACGACAACATGATACCCTAAACAACATATACATACGGAAAGCTCTTCTCTCCATTCGGTGAGTTCGGCTTTCCGTCAAGTTTTGAAATAAATGACAGGAAACATATATAAGAATCTTATGATAAAATCACTCCTAAACAAAAAAGAGATGAGACACACGAAATGGTTTTTAGGCTGTTTAGGCCTGCTACTCTCCGCCAATGTCGCCTTTGCCCAAGACAAGGCAGCCTATTTCAATCGCAATTTGCACGTCGCAAACCAGCTGAATCCCGCTATCTTGCCAGAACGTGGTTATTTGGCCCTTCCTTTCATTGGCGGTTTTCGCATTGATGGCGCTACTGATTTTACCAATCTTTCAGATCTCATTTATGCGATCTCGGCAGATGAGAAGGTTCTCAACGACGATTCATTCTACGACCAGATGAAGCCGGATAACCGAATGAACCTCGATATGAATGTCAATGTCCTCTCGGTCGGCTGGTGGCGAGGAGCGAACTTCTGGAGCGTTAATGCCGGGCTGAAATTCTCGTTTGGCGCCTCCGTTCCCAAATCCCTGTTCGAATATATGCGTGACCTCAATTTATATGAGGACTCAGATCTTCACATGCAAAATGTCGATATCCGGAACTTCCAGCTTAACACAAGAGCCTATTCAGATATTGGAGTCGGTTATGCCCGCCAACTCACCGAGCGCCTGTCAGTCGGCGCCCGGGCAAAACTACTGTTGGGTTTCGCCGATATTGATTTCAAGGTTGATGAGATGGTCCTCGACATGAATCTGCC
>USAD01000071.1 GCA_900552415.1 uncultured Parabacteroides sp. | reverse complement strand
GTTTTCGGTATTTTAACGGGTGTACTATGTAGTATTTTAGTACGGGAAAATTCGGTTGTAATTGTAAAATCCGCTTGCCGACCTGATCGGTGGCCTGTCGTATGGCGATCGTTTCTTCTCCGACAAGCTGGGTGTGATGGTGGCCGCCAGCTATTTGAATACCTATCGGGGCAAGGAGAGCCAGCTCTATTACCAACCGGGCAAGAGCCATTACGGTGTTGAGTACCGCGACTATTCCGCCCAGCAGACCCGTGTCGGCGCCCACGTCAAGTTCGATTACCAGATCTCGGACCGGCATAAGCTCACGTGGTATAACGGTTACATGGACATGCGTGAGGCCGAGGTCCGCGACGGCGAGGACGAGAAGGAGCGCGCTGTCCGCATGAAATGGAATCATCAATACATCATCAATTCGACCTTGAAGGGCGAGCACGCGTTTCTCGAGGAGGGTGCCTTGCGCCTGAACTGGTCCGCCGTGCTCTCGAAGGCCTTCAGCGAGACACCCGATAACGTGGAGATCTTCATGTTGGGCAACCACGTGCAAAGCTCCGATGCGGCGACCCGCCGTTGGGAGCACAACTCGGATCGCGACAAGGCGGGATATGTGGACTTGAGCTACAAGTGGAAGCTGGACAACGGCTCGGCCTTCGACTTCTCGGCAGGCGGTATGTATCGCGACAAGAACCGCGACAGTTTCTTTAATGAATATACTTTCAACTCCGCCACGGGATCGGGCGATCCGCAGTACCTGGGCGAGGACTGGAACAATTTCGACGAGATCCTTCTGACGCCCCGCCGTTACGGCAACATCAGTGACCCGTTGAACTACGACGCGACCGAGCGCATTGGCGCCGGCTATGGTATGGTGAAATACACTTGGGACAAGTGGGAACTGATTGGTGGTGTCCGTGTCGAGCATACGGACCAGGGCTACTCGCTGAAGTTCCCGACCGAAAACGCCGATCCGGAGGGCCGGCAGCGTTATATCGATGTCTTGCCCAGCTTCCATGCGAAGTATGGCGTGCATAAGAACGCGAACATCCGTTTCTCGTATGGTCGCTCGATCAACCGGCCAAGCTTCTTCGAGATTGTCCCCTACAGCATCATCAACGAGGATTATAAGGAGAAGGGAAATCCCGACTTGAAGCATACTGTGGCCGACAACATCGACCTCCGCTATGAGTTCTTCCCGAAAACCTCAGAGCAGTTCATGGTCGGCCTCTTCTACAAGCGGCTGAACAACCCGATCGAGTATGGCTTGCTCAACGAGGGACAGGATGTCTATTATAAGCCGATGAACTTTGGCGACGCTACGAACCTGGGTGTCGAGATCGACGTGATGAAGTATTTCAACTGGTTTGGTATCAAGGCCAATTACACCTATACCCATTCGAGCATCACGACCGACAAGCGGGTGATGGAGGGCTCGGAGGTCAAGTCGGTTAGCCAATCCCGTCCTCTGTTCGGACAGGCGGCCCACGTGGCGAACCTCTCGTTGCTCTTCAAGAGCGCCAACCATGGCTGGGAAGGACAGCTGGCCGGCAGCTACACGGGCAAGCGCCTGAGTGACATCTCGAACTGGTTCGACGACGATATCTGGGAGGCGGGCTATGCCCAACTGGATGCTTCGGTCGAGAAGAGCTTCAAGAACGGGATCAGCATTTACGCCAAGGCGTCGAACCTGCTCGATGTTCCCTTGACCCGATTCATCCAGAAAGGTCCGCACACGGATAGTGTCGATTCAGAGCGAGTGAACGGCAACGTGATCGAGCGCAAGGAGTGGCGTGGTCGCTCGCTGATGATCGGTATCCGCTATAAGTTATGATAGTTAGAGATTAATTAATAATGAGAATACAACTAAATTAAGACATTTAAGGTTATGAGACTGAAGAATTATTTGCTGATCGGTTCAGCGTTTTTGGCTACATCCCTGTTTATGGCCTGTGGCGACGACGAGGTTATCTCCAAAGAGGATCCTGTCAATCCGGACACGGATGATGACGATGACGACAATACCCAAGTAGACGAGTCAACCATCATTTGGCCGGCAGATACGGTTGTGACCTTGACAGAGCACTATACCGTACCTGAGGGCAAGAGCCTGATCATTAAGGAGGGTGCCCAGATTATCGTCAGCACGCAAGGCGTTGGCGCGAACCATATCCCTGTTGAGTTTACGGTAGACGGTAACCTCTATTGCGAGGGTACGGCCGAGAAGCCGATCCGTTTCTCGATCGCCGAGGAGGATCGCAAGGCTGAGAATATTTTCCAGGAGGATTACATGTGGGGCGGTATTGTCGCTACGGAGACTTGCCAGGAGATGCTGATCGACCATACGATCATCGAGTATACGGGCGCCCAGGTTATTGAGGGATCTCCAGCGGCAGCCGCCGGTATCTATACGGCTGGTGATGACGCCTACCCGCAAATTACGACCTATAACATGAACGGAAAATATGTGATCACCAACTCCGTCTTGCGTAATGGTTGGTCGGATGGTATTTACATGATGGGCGGACAGGCTATCATCGCCAACAATACTTTCGCCGCCAACGGTTGGGATGGCGCTGAGGCGGTTAACGTGAAAGCCGGTTGCCAGGTTGATGTCGCAGGCAACGTCATGTACAGCCCGAATACGAACGGCTTGAAGCTCTCCAGCTCCGGTCAGAGCGAGAACCGCGGCCAGGCGAAGGTCCAGGCTTACAACAACACGATCATCAACGCCGGCTGGCGTCGTGATGGCGAGAAGGGCGGTTGTATCTACGTGGAGAAGAACGTCTTGGCTAATGTGTTTAATAACTTGATGGTGAACTGTAAGTTCCGTGCGATGACCCCAAGTTTCTCAATTCCTAATAACCCGGAGGAGGGATACGACGATTCTTCAGTGATCGATTATAACTTCTATGCTTCCGGCTCACAGAAGAGCGAGATCACTTTCCCCGATGAGAGTGGCGTGGCTTACGCTTGGGAGGGTTACAATTACGAGCATGAGGATTACAATGTCGGTGTTGTTGACCTGAACAGCGTGATCGCGACAAAGGATGACCTGAAAGATCCGATGTTCGTGAACTACGACGTGAATGGCGTATCCTTGACCAATTATATTTACGATGAGAACTGGGACTTCTCGGTACGGTCGGGATCTCCGGTCTTGTCGGGCGCCTATAGCGGCTCAGACGCGAACATGCAACCCTATTTCGGGGCGAATGGCTTGACTGTGAATGGCGAGACCTATGTCTCTCCGGCAATCCAGCCTTGGTTCGGCGCCTATGGTGAGTAATTGAATAGAATAATAAAAGAATGAACAGAAGGAATTATTTGCGTACCCTCTCCGCGATGATGGCAACCACCTTTTTGGGTGGTTGCGCTGCGGGAGGTGACAAGGAAAAAGAGGTGACAGCCCAGGCGGAAGAGGCCAAGGCTGGCGGTGTTCCAGTGAAGGGCGGGATTCCGGCCCTGCCCGAGGAGAATAAGAACTTTTTCTTGGTGAGCGATTTGGGTCGTAATGGCTATTATGAGCAGAAGACGATCGCCGAGCTGATGGGCCAATGGGCCGAGAAGATCGACATCGAGTTTATGGTGGCCGCCGGCGATACGCACCATTTTGAGGGCGTGGCCAGCGTCGACGACCCGCTTTGGATGACCAACTACGAGTTGATCTACAGCCATCCGGAGTTGATGCTCGAGTGGTTCGCCATCAACGGCAACCACGAGTACCGTGGCAATACGCAAGCGGTGCTCGACTACAGCAAGAAGAGCCGCCGGTGGATCGCCCCCGCCAAATATTACGCGAAGGTGGTCGAGGCGGGCGAGAACGAGAAGGCCCTGCTGGCCTTTATCGACACGCCACCGTTGATCGACAAGTATCGCGAGGATACCGAGAAATATCCCGACGCGTGCAAGCAGGATATGCGGGCCCAGCTGGACTGGTTGGACAAGACGCTGGCCGCGTCGAAGGAGAAATGGAAGATCGTCGTCGGCCATCATCCGCTTTACGCGCAGACCGATAAGAGCGAGAGCGAGCGGACCGATATGCGCGAGCGTGTCGAGCCTCTGTTGAATAAGTATGGCGTCGATTTCTACCTCTGCGGCCATATCCACAACTTCCAGCACATCCAGCCGGCCGGCAGCAAGGTCGATTACCTGGTGAACTCCTCCGGCTCGTTGGCCCGTTCGGTCAGCGCGATCGAGGGAACCAAATTCTGCGACTCGAGCGCCGGATTCACATTGTTCAGCATGTCAGACAATGCGGTGACCTTCTATCTGGTGGATGGCAAGGGTAAGGTGCTTTACAATTATCAACGGACAAAGTAAGTAGTTTATACCACAGTTTTTATACCTGTCACGGCTTTCCGCGACAGGTATTTTTTTGTTTAGGCGTAAAAGGGAAGGGACCGTGCGTGTGCCTGTTCCCGATTTCATTCACTTGCCTCCTCCTTCTTGGCGCGGAACTCCGTCGGGGTCATGCCCAGGTTCTTTTTCACGTATTTCGTGAAGAAGGAGACATTCGGGAAATCGAAGAAGAGGGAGACCTCCTTGATGCTCTCGCTCAAGCTCGTCGTGCATCGCTTTCCAAGTGTTTTTGTCGAACTGTATGATCCTTCTCGGTACTTGTTTGCCAGGTCGTTCCTATCCCATTAATCTTCAAGTTCATCCGAACTGTTGTTCGTGCGATGATCAATGAGGGACTTCCTATACTCTTGGGGGGTCATTCCCGTGTGTTGACGAAAGTATTTGTTGAAGAAAGAGAGGTTGCTGAATCCCAATGCGAAAGCGATTTCCTTGACACTCATGTCGGTGGACTTGAGTCGGGCTTTTGCGTCCATGGTAATTACGGATGAGATGAACTCGAGCGGAGTCATTCCTACGGACTTCTTGACCGTCGTGCTGAAATGAGGAAGTGAGACGTTTAATTGGGTGGCGTAGAACGAGACTTTGTGTTGTTCCTTGTAGTTGTCGATAACCAGTTGTATGAATTTCCTGGAGAGCTCGTATGTCCGGTTATGCTGGCAGTTGACCCATTCCTTGTGTTGGGCGTACAATTCCGTGGTGCCTTGCAGGATAATGGTCAGGAGTGCGACGATTAATTCCTTATTATGGCTTATGCAATTCTTAGACAGGGCGGAGGCCTTGCTCAGAAGCAAGTAACCCTCTTTATAGAGCTGGGCGATCGGGGCATCCATCGGCAGCACCGGATGGTCAATCATAATCGGATAAATATTAATGGTCGACTTGATGAAATCCAGGTTAGTCAGGTGCTCTTTCGAGACGCCAACGTAGTAGAACAAGACATCATCCGACAAGGATAAGACGTGGGTAATAGAGTCTGGCAGTAAGACGATGAAGTCATTTTCCTTAACATTATGTTGCCTCAGGTTTATGGATACGACGGCATTTCCTTTAACGCAAAGCATAAAGATCCCGACGTGGATCTTCTTGGGATATAGACTGTATTTGTTTAGATAATTCTTGTCTATATTATTCTTCACGATAAAACTGTTCATGGCATCAAGTTTTTAATTTATATAGTCTTACTTGTTTCGGATAGTAAATATAAGAAATCTTATTTTTTCTTCAGAAGAGTATTAAAAATAGAACATAGAAACAAAAGAATAGTACAAAAAAGTATCTGCGGTAAGGGAGTGATGGGATTAGGCGTTACAATTGTGATGTAATGGATGGGATGGGAGATGGCTTCTATAACAAGCCAAGAGAGGAAGGATGTTCCTGCTGTCAAGCGTAGTGGATGATTTCCAAAAGATTCACTTTATCCAAGAGAATAAAACAGCAAGTTATAATTTTATATAGGTAGAAAAAAATGTCTCAAATAGCCTCGAGTCACCTCGATGCGGCAACAGGAAATCCTTCGCTCTGTTTATTGAACTAGTGTTGTGTTGTGTTTTGCCCTTTTTTGATTTTAATGACGCGCATTATGGCCGCGACTACCGCGATAACGCTAAAGGCAGACATCAAGATTGTCTTGTTCGTAGGGTTATCGAACGGCGTTGTGCCGATAAGTACCAAAATGATCACTGAAAGCATCAAAAGAGCGTCAATTAAGTCTGTGCTGATTTTCATATCCCGCAATTTTTAAATATTAAATGTTTTAGAATTAATAAGATAAATCCGCGCCACGGTGTGGTGGCGCGTTGTTTCTTCATTTCTTCTCTTCTGGGATATCCGTAGATGTCTCAGGCGAGCTGAGTTTTTTCATGATGCCGAACAGGCCAAAGCCCAATAGGCACATGACGATTAACAACTTGAGATAATTGTTGGATATGATGTTGCTGCAAGCCAATACGCAACTTACGATTGTCAATAAGATATAGAGGTAAACACGAACGTTACCTGATTTATTTTTTGCCATGATAATTTAGTATTATTTGTTTGATTAATAAGTATGAAATCTCTGCTGGGGACACAAATATCCCTAGCGTTTTTCGCTTGTTAATTATGAACAAATAATGCCTAAATAAGAAGTTTTCGTATGGAGTAGACATATCTCCCCATACGATGTTCGAGCGTGGAGATATTAAATGAGTTAATAAATGAGAATGTCTGGTTGGTCTTGTCCAGGATATTCATGCCCTTGAGGCGGATCGTATAAGTTTCCCTTTCGATCTGTTTCAACAGGCGGATATCGATACTGAATGAGGGTGTCTGCAAAACCCGGCGTGGGCTTAGGCAATTGCTCCCTTTCAGGTCGTTGCTCAGGATGGCGACCTTGTGCCGAAGGTCATTCTCCTGCGAGAATTCTTTCATCGAGGCTTCGCTTCGCGCCATGGCCATATCGCTCCCTTCCGTGCTTGAGGGGACTTCTGGCGCCAGGAATAACGCGCACATGAGCAAGCCTAATATGAATAGAATCTTCTTCATGCCGCGAATATAGATTGATTTATTGAAATATCATAGAAGTAATGGGATATTGTTATAATTTTGCTTGATATTTTAACGAGTAGTTGGTATTTGAAATCTGAATTAAGAGATAATAGAATGGAAAAGAAGTTGTTTGCCGCTTGGTTAGAGGCGGCGCGCCCGCGGACTTTGGCCGCGTCGGTGAGCCCGGTACTGGTCGGGACCATGCTGGCCTACCGGGATGGCGTATTTCAATTGGTGCCCTCGTTGCTCTGTTTTGGGGTCGCCCTGTTCGCCCAGATCGCCAGTAATTTCGCGAACGATTATTTTGATTTCAAGAAAGGAGCGGATGGAACGGACCGCCTGGGTCCTGAGCGTGCGGTAGCCTCTGGATGGATAACGCCGAAGGCCATGTTGCGGGCAACCTTTTTGGTGCTGGGCTTGTCCTGTTTGCTGGGATGCGGACTCCTGTTTTATGCCGGTTGGGAACTGATCCTTGTCGGGTTGGCGATCGCCTTGTGCGTACTGGCTTATTCCGCCGGTCCTTTTCCTTTGGCCTATAATGGCCTGGGCGATGTTTGTGTCTTGTTGTTTTACGGGATTATCCCTGTTTGTTTTACCTATTATGTCCAGGCGCTCGCTTTCTCTCCGTTGGCCTTTTTGCTCTCGGTGGCTGTAGGCGTCCTGTCGATCAATATATTGGTCGTTAATAATTATCGGGATTATGAGCAGGATAAACGGGCCTCGAAACGAACTTCCATCGTGCTGTTCGGGCGTCGATTCGGGGAGATCCTTTATTTGGTGGATATCCTGGTGGCGATGGTGATCTGCCTGCCCCTGATCGCTTACGCTCCCGTTTGGGTGGTTATCCTTTTTGGGTTGTATTTTGTCCTGGCGTTCAGTGGCTGGATGGAGCTGCGCCAGTCGGAGGGAAAAGCCCTGAACCGGACATTGGGACGGACGGCTCGCAACGTATTCCTGTTTTCCCTCTTGCTTGTCGTCCTTCTGTTGAGCCTGCCGCAGGCTTGATAGGTCGTTTTCTTATGCCATAACAGTGGATTTTTTCTTCCACTGCGATGAATTTCCAATTACACTGCAGTGTATTGGAAAATGCGCTTAAGTGCCCTGTTTTTTGTCCGAAAGAAAATTTGGTTTTGTTCGAAGGAAATTCCATTTTTCTTCGAAGGAAAATTACTTTTCTTTCGGACAAAATTTTGGCTTTGCCTAAAGGTGATGGAATAGGCTTGTAGAGGAAAACAGGACGATATTCAAACCTGTTCGCCCACGTGGGGCGATAATTTATTATTGAGACGCAAAAACCGAAATAAGTCCACTTTCAACCGAAATTCTTGTAAGGCTTACTTGAACGCTTCCCTCTAACTTCGCAGCATCAACAACGAAAACCAAATAAATCAATAAAATGAAATATAGAACATTAGGATTATGCGGTTTGCGAGTCTCTTCCGTAGGTCTTGGTTGCATGGGCATGAGCCACGCTTACGGTGCGCCTTCCGACAAGCGGGAAATGACGGCACTTCTTGCCGATGCTGTAGATATGGGTTATACTTTTTTCGATACCGCCGAAATCTATGGCCTGCCTGGTCAACCGCATCATAACGAGGAACTTTTAGGTGAGGCCCTGCGACCTTATCGTGATCACATCGTCCTTGCCACGAAATTCGGGTTGGCTTTTGATGCGCCCGAGGCCGCGGGGCCTCACGCCCTGATACCAGACGCACGACCGGAGATCATCCGCCGTTCGGTGGAAGGCTCACTCCGTCGTCTGCGCACAGATCATATTGATCTCTACTACCAGCATCGTATAGATCCGTCCGTAGAGCCGGAAACGGTGGCGGAAGTCATGGCCGACCTTATCCACGAGGGTAAGATCCTGCATTGGGGCATTTCGGAGGCAACCGAAGGATACCTGCGCCGTGCCCACCGCGTCTGCCCCGTGACGGCGATACAGAATCGCTTCTCGATGATGGCACGCTGGCATGAGTCGCTGCAGCCCGTCTGTGAGGAACTCGGTATCGGCTTCGTGGCATACTCGCCGCTTGCCAATGGCTTGCTAACCAATTGCTATGCTGCCGATACAAAGTTTGATCCCGCAACCGACTTCCGTGCCTCAATGCCACAATACCGCCCGGAGAGTTTCGAGAAGAACCGTACGTTGTTCTCCCTGCTCGAACAGTTGGCGGACGAGCACCACGCTACCGCTTCGCAAGTCTCGCTGGCATGGATGATGAACAAGCGTCCACCCATTGTTCCCATACCCGGCACACGCCATTTGTGTCGCCTGAAAGAGAACATCGGTGCGGCTGACATCTATCTGACCGATGAGGAGGTGAAAGCGATCGATACGGCTCTCGACAATATGGAGATGAGCGAAGTATTCGGCGGGTCACCGATAAAGTAACCCAATCGGGTTACCCGACTTTCTAAAACGGGTTGGACGACTCGGACATATCGGATAACACTGAAGAATAAATAAACAAAAAATAAAGATGAAAAGGATAATAACAACCGTGTTGTGCGCGGCGATGGCCGTGTGCGGCACATTAAACGCACAGGAGACAATGAAAGAGAACAAGGCGTTCGCTGTGGCCGACATGTCAGGTTTCAGGAGCCACAACAGTAACCCGTGGGGACTGGTCTATGCCGGTGCCATTACGGAAAACAAAGAAGGAGAAGTAAACATCCAGCCCATCACCTACGAGCTGAATGAACTGAGAATTTCCGCCAACGTCTATACGCCTGCGGGTTATGACAAGGCGAAAAGCTATCGGGCACTTGTGGTAGCACACCCCAATGGCGGCGTGAAGGAGCAGGTTGCCGGGCTTTACAGCCAACGTATGGCAGAGGCCGGTTACATCTGTCTTGCTTTTGACGCGGCCTATCAGGGAGCCAGTGAGGGCAAGCCGCGTAATACGGACAAGCCGGCTTACCGTATCGAAGACATTCATCGTGCAGCCGACATTCTGTCGTGCTATCCCGGTGTGGATGCCAGCCGTGTCGGCATTCTTGGTATCTGTGGTGGTGGCGGTTATACATTGGCCGCTGCGCAGACCGACAAGCGTTTCAAGGCGGTAGCCACGCTCAGCATGTTCAATAGCGGTTTGGTACGCCGCAATGGGTTCCTTGATTCGCAGATCAATACTGTGCAGGAACGTTTGGCCGACGCGTGTGCCGCCCGTCAGAAAGAAGCGGAGGGTGCGGAGCCGGAATATGTGGGCGACATGAGCGGCATGACGCCTGAACAGGCAGCCCGACTGCCGTTCGACCTTTACCGTGACGGTTACGAGTATTACCTCCAAAGCCATGCGCACCCCAATTCGACCTTCCGCTACACCAAGAGCAGTCTTATGGATTTGATGGCGTTCGATGCCAGTGAGGGAATGTATCTCATCAACCAGCCGCTCTTGATGATTGCGGGAAGTATTGCCGACACGTTCTACATGACCGAGCAGTGTTATAGTAAGGCGACTGGTACAGAGCGTAAGGAGCTGTTCCTCATTCCCGGCGCGACGCATATCAAGACTTACTATGTGCCGGAATATGTCGATCAGGCGGTAGCCAAGCTGGCGGCGTTCTTCAATGATAATCTTTAATGTTCACAATTTGATGAAAACCAAATAAATGACATTGTCTGCGTCCAGTTGTGTAGTATAGAGGAGATTTCGGTATTTATTTATATTTTTGCCTTAAAGGAGGTTTTTGTATGGAAGAATGGAAAGATATCATCGTTGTTGATTCGCTTGGTAT
>USAD01000070.1 GCA_900552415.1 uncultured Parabacteroides sp. | reverse complement strand
CCACAAGCTGAGATTTTTATAGATACGGTTAAAAGCCTGTTGGATAAATAAAATATGATATGGGTAAATGGCAGCGTATCATGTATGAGGTTTGATACGCTGCCATTATTTTATGTTTATCCCTCTACGATCTTATATCCCGCTACGGCCAATAGCTGACGGATCTCATTAATCTGTTGCTGGTTTCTGGTCTCCATCTCAAGGTGGAGGTAACAGCCGTTGATGTCGGTCGTATGGCTTACCCGCTCGTGATAGACCGAGACGACGTTGGCTCCGGTCGAGGCAATGATCTGTGAGACATGTTGCAACTGGCCCGGCTTATCGACTAGCTCGATCGTCATGGAACAAGAGCGTCCGGATTTCTGCAATCCTCGGCCAATGACCCGTGAGAGGATATTCACGTCGATATTACCACCTGAGATCAGGCAGATCGTTTTCTTCCCGGCGATGGGCACCTTGTTGAACATGGCGGCCGCCACGGCCACCGCTCCGGCTCCCTCGGCGATCAGTTTGTGTTGCTCGATCAAGGTCAGGATGGCGGTCGAGATCTCGTCATCGCTTACCGCTACGATCTCATCCACATATTTCTGGCAAAGATCGAAGGTATGAAGTCCCGGCTCCTTTACGGCGATACCATCAGCGATGGTACGCACTTTCTCCAAACGCTCCAGCTTGCCGTGCTCGATAGAGTTGAGCATGCTGGGTGCTCCTTGCGCTTGTACGCCATAGACCTTGATGCTTGGGTTCAGGTTCTTGATGGCGAAGGCCACACCTGAGATCAGGCCTCCACCTCCGATAGGAACGATGACTGCCTCCACGTCGGGCAATTGTTCCAACAACTCAAGGCCGATTGTTCCTTGACCGGCGATGACATCCTCATCATCGAACGGGTGAATGAAGGTATAGCCTTTCTCCTCTTTTAATTGCAAGGCCCGGTTGTATGCGTCATCATAAACGCCCTCGACCAGGCAGACATCGGCGCCATAACCTTTTGTCGCCTCCACTTTTGAGATGGGGGCGTTGTCGGGCAGGCAGATCAGCGACTTGATGCCATGTGCCGTGGCTGAGAGTGCGACGCCTTGTGCATGGTTGCCCGCCGAGCAGGCGATGACGCCATGCGCTTTCTCATCGTCTGTCAGTTGGGAGATCTTGAAGCAGGCGCCGCGGACCTTGAAGGAGCCGGTCACTTGCAGGTTCTCCGGTTTCAGGTAGATGAAACTGTCCTTATTGATATTGGGCGCGCTGATCAGGTCCGTACGCCGGATCACACGTTTCAGCGCGTATGAGGCTTGATAAATCTTGTCGAGTGTCAACATTGTTTATTCAATTTAATACGATAATCATAAGAATTGGATGAAGAGCAACCCCAGCAGGATGGATACGCTGGTGGCGATCAATCCAGGCATCATGAACGAGTGGTTCAGGATGTATTTACCGATACGGGTGGTACCGGTACGATCGAAATTAATCGCCGCCACGACAGTCGGATAGTTCGGGATGAAGAAATAGCCGTTAACCGCGGGGAAGAGGGCGATCAGCATATAGGGCGAGATGCCCAGAGCGATGCCCAACGGGAGCAGGGCCCGGATCGTAGCCGCCTGGCTGAACAGCAGGATCGACATGACGAAGAGGGCGAGCCCAAACAGCCAGGGCATGCTGGTCACCACCTGATCGATCGAGTCGGTCAGCTCGGCCATGTTGCCCGCGATAAAGGTGTCGCCCATCCAGGCGATGCCGAAGATCGCTACGACCGCCTGCATGCCCGCCGAGAAGACCGTGCATTGAGCTGCTTTGATGCCGTCTGTCTTGGTCGTGAGCAGGATCAAGGTGGCCGCCGAGAGCATCAGGATCTCGATGATGTGCGACATCTTCATGGGGGCTTGGTCATTGCCTGACCCGAGAACCGGGCGCAACGACTCAATGGAGCCGAACAATACGATCGCGATGGTCGCCAGGATGAAGATGATGACCGATAGGGCCGCTTTCTTATGATTATCGACCCCTTTCGACTCGTAATGGTTCTCGCTGATCTCGTGAGAGGCCAGGCGCCTCAGGTATTCGGGATCTTCCATGAGCTCCTTGCCGACCCGTAAAGAATAGACCGCTCCGGCCAAGACGCCCAGCAGGGTACAAGGAACCGCTACGATCATAATATCCATTAGGGTAATGCCATAACCGGAGAGCATACTGAGCAGGGCGACAGTTGCCGCCGAGATCGGGCTGGCGGTAATGGCCTGTTGTGAGGCGATCACGGCGATCGCCAACGGACGTTCGGGACGGATCTTCGTCTCGGTGGCGACCTCGGCGATGACCGGGAGCACCGAATAAGCCACGTGCCCTGTTCCGGCGATGAAAGTGAACAGGTAGGTCACCAGCGGGCTCAGGATCGTGATCTGTTGCGGGTTCTTGCGTAAAAGCTTCTCGGCCCATTTGACCATCAGGTCCAAACCGCCCGCCGCTTGCATGCAACTGGCGGCGGCGATGACCGCGACGATCATCAACATGACATCTACAGGTGGCGAGGTGGGCTGAAGATCGAAACAGAAGGTCAGGATACCGAGGCCTAAGCCGCCGAGCACGCCCAGGCCGATACCGCCCAAACGGGCACCGATGATAATGGCCAGTAAAACGAATGCGAGTTGGATCAACATGATGGTGAAATTTGTCGTTTGCGTTTATAATGCCGCGAAATTACTTATTTTTGTGGTTATGTGACGTAGGACTAAAAGAAAAGCGTATGAGAAGATTTGTATTATTGGTTTTGTGGGGGCTATTATGCCTTTTGCCGGAGACCTTCGCTCAGGTCCGGCATGAGTTTTTGTTGGAGAAAGGGTGGCGCTTCACCCGGGAGGACCAAAGGGAAGCGTTTGCCGATCCCGCTTATGATGATGCCGCCTGGCAGTCGGTGACGGTTCCGCATGATTGGGCGATTTATGGGCCATTCAGTGCCCAAAACGATAAGCAGGAGGTGGCTATCGCCCAGGATGGCCATAAGGAGGCTTTGGAGCATGCCGGACGGACGGGTGGATTGCCTTTCGTGGGGGTCGGTTGGTACCGGATCCGTTTTGAGGCACCCGCTTTCGGACCGGGCAAACGGGCGATGATCCTGTTTGACGGGGCGATGAGTAATGCCGAGGTTTATCTGAATGGTAAGAAGGTTGGATATTGGCCTTATGGTTATAATTCCTTCTATTTTGACGTGACCGATTGTATGCGGGCGAATGCCGCGAATACTTTGGTGGTCCGGTTGGAGAACCTGCCAGAGTCCTCTCGCTGGTATCCTGGTGCGGGTCTTTATCGTAATGTTCATGTGATTGTTACGGATGACGCCCATATTCCAGTTTGGGGTACGAGGGTGACGACACCAAAAGTGACAAAGGATTTCGCCAAAGTAAAGGTAGAGACGGAGATCGCTTTGCCTGAGGGGGCGGATCCGGCTCGTTATACATTGCGTACGGCCCTTTACGATCCGAACCAGCAACAGCTGATTGAGGTAGCGACCTCATTGGCGCAGATGAAGTACGATGATAACCGGGCGAATCAAGAGTTCAATTTGCCTTCGCCTTCTTTGTGGTCTCCCGATGCCCCGGCGCTTTATACGGCGGAGTCCCGTTTGTTTGAGGGGGATCAGTTACGCGATACCTATCGCACGACTTTTGGTATTCGTTCTATCGAGTTGGTTCCGGACAAGGGCTTTTTCCTGAATGGAGAGAAGTTTCTTTTCAAGGGTGTCTGCAATCATCACGATTTGGGACCGTTGGGCGCGGCGGTGAATGAGGCGGCTATCCGTTATCAGATCCGTATGCTCAAGGACATGGGTTGTAATGCCATTCGTACCTCTCATAATATGCCGGCGCCAGAATTGGTGAAGGCTTGTGATGAGATGGGTATGTTGGTGATGGCCGAGAGTTTCGATGAGTGGAATGAGCCGAAATGTAAGAATGGTTATCATCTTTATTTTGATGAGTGGGCAGAGCGAGACTTGATTAATCTGATCCGTCATTACCGGAATAATCCCAGTGTCGTGATGTGGTGCATCGGTAATGAGGTGGATGGTTGTAAGATCGCGAAATGGTTGCAAGATATTTGCCATCGTGAGGACCCGACCCGGCCGGTGACACAGTGTATGGATGCGCCGGATCAGGTGGTGGCCAATAATTTTGCCGCTGTTATGGATATTCCGGGATTCAATTACCGTCCTTTCCGTTATGTGACAAACTACAATAAATTACCGCAGCGGTTGATCTTGGGTAGTGAGACTGCCTCGACGGTCAGTTCGCGTGGCGTTTACAAGTTCCCGGTTGAGCGAAAGGCGATGGCGGTCTATGATGATCATCAAAGTTCTGGTTACGACGTGGAGCATTGTAACTGGTCGAATTTACCGGAGGATGATTTTATTCAGCATGAGGATTTGCCCTATTGCATGGGTGAGTTTGTCTGGACCGGCTTCGATTACTTGGGTGAACCTACGCCTTATTACACGAATTGGCCGAGTCACAGCTCGCTGTTCGGTATTATCGATTTAGCCGGCATTCCAAAGGATCGTTATTACCTGTATCGTAGCCATTGGAACCCTGAAGAGAAGACGCTGCATATCTTGCCGCATTGGACATGGCCGGGTCGTGAGGGAGAGGTAACGCCTGTCTTTGTTTATACCAATTATCCCTCAGCGGAGTTGTTTATTAATGGCAAGAGCCAAGGTAAACGGACGAAAGATCTTTCCGTAAAGCTCGAGGAGAGTGATACGGATGAGGCCCGTAAGAATTTTGAGCGCCAGAAAAGGTATCGCTTGATGTGGATGGATACCCGTTATGAGCCGGGAACATTGAAGGTCGTCGCTTTCGACGAGCAGGGCAATGCTGTGGCGGAGGAGGTGGTGCACACCGCCGGCAAGCCGCATCATATTGAGTTGAAAGCCGATCGGACCCATATCTCGGCCGATGGTAAAGACTTGGCTTATATCAATGTCCGGGTTGTGGACAAGGATGGAAATCTTTGTCCTGATGAGACACGCCAAGTGCGCTTCACGGTTGGTGGTCGTGGTTTTTACCGGGCTGCCGCTAATGGCAACAGCACTTGCCTGGAACCGTTCCACGAGCCGAAGATGTCGCTTTTCCATGGGCAGTTGACCGCTATCGTTCAATCGGACGGGAAACAGGGAATGATCCTTTTCGAGGCGGAGGCTGATGGCGTGACGGGCGCCCGGTTGGAGCTGGTTGCCCAATAGCCTCAGAAACGCATGGAGGCATAGAAGCCGACATGGCCATCTCCCGCGACAGGGCTGATGGCCAGGTCGTGTTTCTTGGCGAATGGGCGGGTGAAAATATAGGCACTGCCCGCACCGATAACGGCGCCTGCCGCTACGTCCCACCAATCGTGTTTCTTGCCGTAGACCCGGCTCCATCCGACGTATGTCGAGACTACATAGGCCGGAATACCCCATTTCCATCCATAACGCCGTTGGATATAAGCGGCACCGCCAAAGGATATCGCCGTATGCATTGAGGGGAAGGAATGATGATCGCTCATGTCCGGCCGCTCTTTTTTGACCAGATACTTCAGGGCATAGGTGACGCCTACAGTCGTGACACCGGTAAAGGCCGCCTGTTTCAATCCTTGCCAGTCTTGTGTGGCCAGGATCGTAGCCAGTCCGGCGGCTGGAGTGAGGAACATCAGGATGTCGCCCGAGGTGCGTACCGCTTTCCGGCTTCCGGTCACCTCGATCTCTTGCGCCTGGATCGTGGCGCAGCAAAGGATCAGCGCGGCAAGCGCGCTCCATAAGAATCTCATAATTTTTGGAAATAGCTAGTTTGTTAGTTTGTGAATAGGGGCAGTAGTTTGGGAACGAAGATCATCAGCCCTATGATGGCGGCGCAGATCGCCAGGATCAGGACCGCGCCTGCCGCTAAATCTTTTGTCCGTTTGATCCCCTCATGATAGTTGGGCGAGACGACGTCGGCCAACGCCTCAATAGCAGAGTTGACCGCCTCGGCTGACAGGACCAGGCCGATCAGTACAATCACCATGAACCATTCGCCTCGGCTCAGCCCTACGAGGAGGCCGGTAAGAATGACGCAAACAGCCGCAAAGCAATGGATCCATGCGTTATGCTCGCTCGAGATGAGCAACCAGACACCGCGGAACGCATACTTGAAACTCAGCAGCCGTTTGCGCCAGGTGAAACCTCGGTTCTTCATAACCATTGGCTCATGAAACGATCCATCTCGTCAGCGTGTGCCTCGAGACTTAATAATAACTGGAATTGAGCCCGTGTACGGACAAGGTTATGCTCCGGGTAATGTATTTTATAATAGGTATCGCCCTGAAGATAGTCGGTCAGGAAACGGACAGTCTGCATATAGGTTAGCAGTCGTCCTCCATAAGGCAGAAGACTGATCTCCAACGGAGTCAGGAACGGCTTGGCTTTTTCCATATAACCCCGGGTATAGGCTTGGAAGATTTCCAGGTTCACGCCGACACGGGCCAGGTCGCGGTCGTCTTCCGCGCCCTTGTTTGCTGCCGTACGGATAAAGTCTCCTATATCGGAAAGGACAAAGCCTGGCATGACCGTATCCAAGTCAATGACACAGAGAACTTCGTCCGTTTCAGCGTCAAACAACATATTATTGACTTTCGTATCGCAATGATTCACCCGTTTGCGCAATTTCCCTTCCCGGTAGAGCCGTTCTTGTTGACACATCGTTTCAGCTCGTCGCTCAATTTCGTCAACCAGCTCGTTTACATCCTCAAGTCGTCCGGCGCTATTCGCTTTTACTGCCTTCCGGAATTGTTCGAGCCTGAACTCCATATTGTGGAAGTTGGGGATTGTCTCTCCAAGCGCGTTTTCCGGCAGGTCCGACAGCATCGCCTGGAAATCGCCGAATGCCTTGCCCGCCTCGTAGGCGAGTTCCGGCGTCACCTCCTCGTAACTTTTGCTTCTGGGGATGAACAGGCAGAGCCGCCAATAGCTCTCGCCATCGAAAAAGTAGCTCTTGCCCTCTCGCGTGGGCAAAAAGGTCAGCACCTTGCGGTCGAGATCCGCGACGCCTCGTGCCGCCAGTTTCTCGCGTATGTGCGACGTGACGACTTGGATATTATTTTGCAGCATCTCCACGTTCGTGAAAATGTGATGATTAATCTTTTGCAAGACATATTTGGTCTCACCTTGGGCGTTCGTCACCTTCAGCGTGTCGTTGATATGCCCATTCCCAAAAGGTTCGATCGCGGTGATTGGCTCATCAATATTGAACGCTTTCAGGATTCGTAGTTTATCTTCTTGAATTTTTTCCATAATGCTTTTTGATTCGGGATTGTTCTTCGCGAATGTACATAAACGCTCTCATTCAGGCAAGGGGTATGGGAAGAGTTATCTGGAGAATACATCGCAGTCCATTTTCAGTTTCACTGCAGTGAAAATCCAATTCCACTGCAGTGAAACTGAAAAAAGCTGGTTGACTCGATTAGAAACAAACAAGGCGTAAACCTCACTAACTCCTTCCTTAATATAATTAAGAAATCGGAACTCGTGTGGCTCACGCCTCGTTCGCGTCGTTTGCGTTATCTGATATAACGCCAGCCGCGAAATAGGATTCCCTCAGCAGGGGAATTTATTTCTTGTTACGGTTACCGTAACGGCTCATGAACTTATCGACACGTCCTGCCGTATCAACTAACTTAGACTTACCAGTGTAGAACGGGTGAGAGGTGTTAGAGATCTCGACCTTGATCAACGGATAAGACTCGCCATCGATCTCGATCGTCTCTTTTGTGCTCGCTGTTGAACGTGTGATGAAATAATCACCGTTAGACATGTCCTTGAATACTACAGGACGATAACTCTCAGGATGAATACCTTTTTTCATTGCTTTATTGTCTGTTTTTTTAATTTTACTTCAAAAAATATGATTTGGTAACCGGTATTTTGGGTTGCAAAGGTAGACATTTGCTTTTAAGAAACAAAGAATATCCAATCTTTTTTTCTGAAGGCGCTTATTTTACGCATTTTTCTGCCTCGCAACCGACAGATATTGGCTTTAATATTTTATCTTTGTGCAAGTTTTTAATCATTAACGTAATAAACATAGTAAATTATGGTAAGTTACAAGGAATTAGGTTTGGTGAACACGAAAGAGATGTTCGCTAAGGCCATTAAGGGTGGATACGCGATCCCCGCTTTCAACTTCAATAACATGGAACAATTGCAGGCTATTATTAAGGCTGCTGTTGAGACAAAGTCTCCGGTGATCCTTCAGGTTTCTAAGGGCGCTCGTAACTATGCGAACCAGACTTTGCTTCGTTACATGGCTGAGGGTGCTGTTGAGTACGCTAAGGAGTTGGGTTGCGAGAAACCGCAAATCGTGCTTCACTTGGATCACGGTGATTCTTTCGAGTTGTGCAAGTCTTGCGTAGACATGGGCTTCTCTTCTGTAATGATCGACGGTTCTCACCTGCCTTACGAGGAGAATGTCGCCTTGACAAAGAAGGTTGTTGACTATGCGCATCAATATGACGTAACCGTAGAGGGTGAGCTGGGTGTCCTGGCCGGTGTTGAGGATGAGGTCAGCGCGGAGCATCATACTTATACGGATCCGGAGGAGGGTGTTGATTTCGCTACTCGTACGGGTTGCGACTCTTTGGCGATCTCTATCGGTACTTCTCATGGCGCTTACAAGTTCAAACCGGAGCAGTGCCATGTTGATCCGGCTACGGGCCGCTTGGTTCCTCCTCCATTGGCATTCGACGTATTGGATGCTGTCATGAAGAAATTGCCGGGCTTCCCCATCGTTCTGCACGGTTCTTCTTCTGTTCCTCAGGAAGAGGTCGACACGATCAACAAATATGGTGGCAAGCTTGAGGCCGCTATCGGTATTCCTGAAGAGGAGTTGCGTAAGGCCGCTAAGTCTGCCGTTTGCAAGATCAACATCGACTCCGACTCTCGTTTGGCGATGACTGCGGCTATCCGTAAGGTATTTGCTGAGAAACCGGCTGAGTTTGACCCACGTAAGTATCTGGGCCCGGCTCGCGACAATATGGAGAAACTTTACAAGCACAAGATTTTGAACGTTCTTGGTTCTAACGACAAGTTGTAATCTTTTCCATAATATTATAATAATAAGGAAAGGCGTCTCCCTTTTGGGAGGCGCCTATTTTTTTGTAAATAAACCTGAATCGTTTAAATATATTTTATTTATATTGCGGGATATGTTGCATAACATGTGTGTTTTGGCGGACCAGTGAAAAAAAAGTAACAAAACAAGTTTTGGAATGTAAAAAAATATGTACATTTGTGCTGTGCCTGTGTGGGGCATAGTTAATTTAATGTTAACCTATTTTTGTGATATGATGAACAATCAGTTGGCTTTTGTTAAAAGTGGGCTGGGGTTGGCACTCTGTTTTATGATGGTAGGTGCGGGTGTAACACCTTCCGCATATGCGTCGACCGTTGGCGCGAGTGTTTCAGCGAATCAACAAGCCCGGACAGTTACGGGTACCGTAACTGACCAAAAGGGGGAGCCCCTTTTGGGTGTGAATGTAGTTGTAAAAGGAACAACGAATGGTACGATTACCGACATGGACGGTAAGTTTACTCTCGAGGTGGCTCCGAATGCCATCCTGTCGATTTCTTACATCGGATATGTGTCCCAAGACATTCCGGTGACAAGTGATGTATTGAAAGTCGTGTTGAGAGAAGACACGCAAAATCTGGAAGAGGTTGTCGTTGTCGGTTATGGTACGCAGCAGAAGAAGGATATTACCGGATCTGTCGCCGTTGTCGATACGAAAGAGTTGTTGGCCTCTTCCGGTTCTTCCGCGACGCAACAGTTGCAAGGTAAGGCGGCTGGTGTCTATGTCGGTCAAACCGGTTCTCCTGGTTCTCCTTCTATGGTTCGTATTCGTGGTATCAATACGGTTAACGATAACGGTCCGTTGTATGTCATCGATGGTGTCTCTACTCGTAACCAGGATTTGAGCTCATTGAACCCGAACGATATCGAGAGCATGCAGGTCTTGAAGGATGCCTCTTCAGCTGCTATCTATGGTGCGCAGGCAGCGAATGGTGTTATCTTGATTACGACTAAGAAAGGTACGAAATCCGGACAGCCGCGTTTGACTTATGATGGATATGTCGGCGTACAGAAGACTGGAAAGAAGTATGACGTCTTGAACTCAATGGATCGTTTGAATCTGGATTGGCAAGCTCAAAAAAATAATATTGAACTGAGAAATATCGGCGGTTATCCTAGCAGCCCTCAATTTGGTACAGGAGAGAATCCTTCTATTCCGAATTATTTGACACAATCAGGAGCTCAAGGCTCTACAACAATTGATCCGAGTGATTATAATTATCCAGGAACAACGTATGCGCCATTCTCTGACACGGATTGGTGGGATGAAATTGATCGTGTGGCGATGATCCAGAACCATCAGATTGGTTTGTCGGGTGGTACGGAGAAGGGTCAATACAACTTGAGCGCGAACTACTTCAAGCAGGATGGTACGGTTATTGATTCTTACTATCAACGTTATCAGGTACGTGCGAATACCTCATTCAACGTACGTGATTGGTTGCGTGTTGGAGAGAACTTGACTTACGCCTTTACGAAAGATAATGGCTTGAA
This sequence comes from uncultured Parabacteroides sp., assembly GCA_900552415.1. GTDB lineage: Bacteria > Bacteroidota > Bacteroidia > Bacteroidales > Tannerellaceae > Parabacteroides > Parabacteroides intestinipullorum. Next base: position 126 of record USAD01000070.1, on the reverse strand, counting down.
TGCTACAGGTGCTGAGTCTAACCCCTATTCTTGGACTTATCGTGCTTCTCCTTGGGTTCCGGTTTACGATATCCAGGGTAATTTCGCCGGTTCTAAATTCGCTGGTACCGGTAACTTCCAGAACCC
>USAD01000069.1 GCA_900552415.1 uncultured Parabacteroides sp. | reverse complement strand
CCTCATCTGCATCGTGCACATGAGCAACATACATGCCTTTACCTCCGAATTTAGGCAACAGGGCAGGGTGAATATTTACGATACGCTTTGGGTAAGCCTTTGTCAATTCATCAGGAACCATACACAAGAAACCTGCCAAAACAATAAAGTCAACCCCATAGCGCTTCATCAACGTCATTAGTGCCGGTCCGGTCAAGTCCTTTTTCTCCAAGACTTCAAAAGGCACACCCAATCGTTTCGCCCGTTCCAGAACACCCGCTTTCGGGCGATTGGAGAAAACCAAAGCCACCTTATATTTTTCGCTCAATGCGAAATAACGGATAATTTCCTCAGCATTTGTACCTGAACCAGAAGCAAAAATCGCTATATTTATCATAAAACACCTCCATTAAATGCACAAGACACTAAAAAATGTGCAGTTTTCCGCATTTTTAGTGCTTTAAATTTGCTTTGTAACACAAAAAATGCTTTTCTTTGCACTGCAAAAATAAAAAGTATATTCATATTTACTAATTTAAATTGTATAAAGTTATGTCTGAAGTTGCTGAAAAAGTAAAAGCTATCATCGTTGACAAATTAAGCGTAGAAGAAACAGAGGTTACAAACGAGGCAAGCTTTACTAATGATTTAGGAGCAGACTCTCTTGACACAGTAGAATTGATCATGGAGTTCGAGAAAGAATTCGGTATTTCAATTCCTGATGACCAAGCAGAAAAGATTACAACCGTAGGTGACGCCATCGCTTACATCGAAGCTAACGCGAAGTAATCAACCCTATTCAAACAAAAGTATGGAATTAAAAAGGGTTGTAGTAACAGGTCTTGGGGCAATCAGCCCGTTAGGAAATACCGTCGCTGAAACATGGGAAGGTATGATCAACGGGAAGAGTGGCGCGGGGCCTATTACTCATTTTGATGCATCAAAATTCAAGACACATTTCGCTTGCGAGGTGAAAGGTTTTGATCCGACGACGGTGATTGACCGCAAAGAAGCCCGCAAATGCGATCGTTATAGCTTATTAGCCATTGGTGCCGCAAAGCAAGCTATCGAAGATGCCGCTTTTGATCTTGAGCAAGAAGACAAGAACCGGATTGGCGTGATTTTTGCCGCTGGTATTGGAGGTATCAAGACATTCGAGGACGAGGTTATGGGATATGAGAAGACCAAAGATACTGTTGGTCCGAAATTTAGCCCGTTCTTCATTCCGAAAATGATCGCGGATATCGCAGCTGGCCACATTTCCATGCTGTATGGGTTCAGAGGACCAAACTTCGCGACTGTTTCCGCTTGCGCATCTTCGACAAATGCGATCGCTGACGCATTCAATTACATCCGTTTAGGGAAGGCAAATGTCATCGTAACCGGTGGTGCCGAGGCGGCTGTTTCTCCGTCTGGTGTCGGTGGTTTCAACTCGATGAACGCCTTGTCTACTCGAAATGATTCTCCTGAGACCGCTTCACGTCCATTTAGCGCAAGTCGTGATGGCTTTGTTATCGGTGAGGGTGCCGCTTGTCTTGTTTTGGAAGAGATGGAGCATGCACTCGCTCGAGGTGCTAAGATCTACGCTGAAGTCGCAGGTACAGGATTATCTGCGGACGCTTACCACCTGACAGCTTCTCACCCAGAAGGATTAGGAGCGATGTTGGTTATGCGCAACGCTTTGGAAGACGCAGAATTGAAACCAGAGGATATTGATTATATCAACGTGCATGGAACATCAACACCCGTTGGTGATGTTTCTGAAGTCAAGGCTATTCAAGAGGTCTTCGGAGAGCACGCTTATAAATTGAATATCAGCTCAACGAAATCAATGACAGGCCACTTGCTTGGAGCTACAGGCGCAATGGAAGCATTAGCTTGTATCCTCGCAATCAAGGATGGTATCATTCCTCCGACTATCAACCACGAAGAGGGTGATAACGATCCCGCTATTGACTATAACTTGAATTTCACGTTCAATAAAGCTCAAAAAAGAGAAGTAAGAGCGGCTTTGTCTAACACTTTCGGTTTTGGCGGTCATAATGCGTGTGCCATCGTGAAAAAATTTGTTCAATAAGGTGTCAAAAAGCTTATTCACAAAATTAAAGTCATATATAAGGCTCCTTCAAAATAAAGGGAAGGAGCCTTATTTGTCTTTATTCAAGATCTTAGGCTTTGCCCCAAACGACATCCAAATCTACGAGTTGGCCCTGGTACACAAGTCATCTCCACTCAAATTGGAAGAAAACAAGTGGGCAAATAACGAGCGATTGGAATATTTGGGCGACGCAATCCTTGATGCGGTAGTCGCCGACATCCTCTATAAACAATATCCAACAAAACGGGAAGGTTTCCTGACCAATACCCGTTCCAAGATTGTCCAGCGAGAGACACTTGACCAACTGGCAATCAAGATCGGGCTCGACAAGCTTGTGATCTATTCCGCTAAATTATGCAGCCATTCCAATCATCTTTACGGTAATGCGCTCGAAGCCTTCATTGGCGCGATCTATTTGGATCAAGGGTATGACAAAACCTATCAATTCATTCGTGACCGATTGATCAAACGACATCTCAACGTTGAGGAATTAATCCGGAAAGAGGTCAACTTTAAATCCAACCTAATCGAATGGAGCCAAAAGAATAAGATCGATATCTCATTCGACCTGATCGAATCATTTACCGACAACGATGGCAATCCGGTCTTCCAGACGGCCATCACGATCCTGGGCGAGCATATCGGCGTCGGCATTGGCTTCTCCAAGAAAGAATCACAACAGGAGGCGGCCAAAATGGCAATCAAGAAGATCAAGACCGACAAGGATTTCCAAAAGAAAATTGCGGACTTCAAGAAGGTTTAAGCCTTATCCCGGACCAACAGATCCGGAATAAGCGCCATACCTAACGGCTATCCGAACAGGATACCCATACGTTCACCTTGCTTTATCAAATCGTGATCCGGCGTGACTAATTTCAGTTTTCCGACAACCTCGGTTAAAGGCAATGAATCGATTTTGCCCTCTTTCAGACAAACCATCCGCCCATATTGATGATTGGCAATCAGCTCTGTCGCATGGCCTCCCAAACGAGTCGCCAAATTCCGGTCGAAAGGAGAAGGATTTCCACCCCGTTGCGTATAACCCAACACCGTATTCCGAGTTTCCAACCCCGTAACCGACTCGATTACTTCCGACACATAATCCGACGGGCGTGATTTAACGGGAGTCTTTATGCCCTCAGCCACGACGACAATCGAACAAGGTTTACCACGACGCGAACGATCCAGGATCGCCGCACAAATCCGCTCCATATCATAAGGAATCTCAGGCAACATGATCACATCGGCGCCGCCTGCCATCCCGGCGTAGAGGGCGATCCATCCCGCGTGATGCCCCATCACCTCGACTACCATGACCCGCTTGTGCGCGCTGGCCGTCGAATGCAACCGGTCGATCGCCTCGGTCGCGATGTTCACCGCCGTATCGAACCCGAAGGTGATGTCGGTCCCCCAGACATCGTTGTCGATCGTCTTGGGCACGCCCACCACGTTCAGCCCCATCTCCGACAGCCGGCCCGCCGTCTTCTGCGTCCCGTTACCGCCGATACAGACCAGGCAATCCAGGCCCAGCTCCTCATAATGCCGCCTGATCGCCAGGGGCTTGTCCGGGTCCCCTTTCGCCAGCATTTTCCGGAAGGGCTTCTCGCGCGAGGTGCCCAGGATGGTTCCCCCCAGGTTCAGGATCCCGGAGAGGCTCTGCTCGTCGAGCGTCTGATAGTCTTTCTCCATCAATCCCTTAAACCCACTATGAATGCCGACGACCTCCATGCCGTAGTGCATGATCGCCGTCTTCCCCACGCCACGGATCGTGGCGTTGATGCCCGGGCAATCGCCGCCCGATGACAAGATGCCTATTCTCATATCCAATCCTCCAATCGTTTCATGACGCTTAAATCATGTCTCGTTCTCTTTTCCATAAAACCAATGATAACGCTTACAAACTTACGAAAAAAACAGCAAAACGGATATCGGGGGGCCGGATTCGGGAGAGGGCAGGTTTCCGAATTCTTCGGAAGGTCTCCGCGACACCGCGAAATGGTTCCCGCGCATCGCGGAAGGACTTCGCGGCATCGCGAAATGGTTCCCGCACACCGCGGAAGGGCTTTCCTTCTGAACTCCCTCTGCCCTTCGGGCATCTCCCCCTTCAAAAGGGGGAGAAAAATTGAGAAACAAACCATTCCCGCTCCTCCTTCTGAAGGGGGAGCTCCCCGTAGGGGTGAGGGAGTCCAAAACAGCGACGCGGCCCCTCTGCCGATGGAATCTTTCCGAAAAAGAGGGCCGAAAATAAGCAGAGATACGTATATTCGCGAACGATACGAAAACGAGAAACAGATGGAAACACTAAACGAATGGATCAGCGTCGTCAACGACATCCTCTGGTCGTATGTCCTGATCATCCTGCTGTTGGGTTGCGCGGTCTGGTTTACGTTGAGAGGCCGTTTCGTGCAATTCCGAATGATTGGAGAGATGGTTCGCCTCTTGGGCGATTCCAACAACAAAGCGGGGCAGCCGGGCGAGGGCAAGCACATCTCCTCCTTCCAGGCCTTCGCGGTCTCATTGGCGAGCCGTGTCGGCACGGGCAACCTGGCGGGCGTGGCGACCGCCGTGGCCATCGGCGGGCCGGGCGCCGTGTTCTGGATGTGGCTGATCGCCCTGCTGGGCTCGTCGAGCGCGTTTGTCGAGTCGACTCTGGCCCAACTTTATAAGCAAAAAGGCAAGGAGTCGTTCGTCGGCGGGCCGGCCTATTATATGGAAAAGGGCCTGGGGCGCCGTTGGATGGGCATCCTGTTCGCCATCCTGATCTCCGTCACCTTTGGCTTCGCCTTCAACTCGGTGCAGAGCAACACGATCTGCGCCGCCTGGGAATCGGCCTTCGGTTTCGACGCGACATGGATGGGCCTCCTCCTCACACTCCTGACGCTGGTGATCATCTTTGGCGGCATCCACCGCATCGCGAGCGTCAGCAGCTGGCTCGTCCCGGTCATGGCGCTGGGCTACATCCTGCTGGCCCTGGTCGTCGTGGCGATGAACCTGAAGGAGCTGCCCGAGGTCTTCGCACGCATTATCGAGGGCGCCTTCAGCTGGGGCTCGGCGGCGGGCGGCGGCATCGGCGCGGCCATCATGCAAGGCATCAAGCGCGGCCTGTTCAGCAACGAGGCCGGCATGGGCTCGGCGCCCAACGTCGCGGCGACGGCGCACGTCTCGCACCCCGTCAAGCAGGGGCTGATCCAGGCGCTCGGCGTCTTTACGGACACGCTGGTCATCTGTACCTGCACGGCCTTCATCATCCTGTTCAGTGGGGTGCCGCTCGACGGCTCGATCAACGGCGTCCAACTGACGCAGCAGGCCTTGGCGAACGAGGTGGGTGGCGCCGGCCGGATTTTCGTCGCCGTCGCGATCCTGCTGTTCGCGTTCAGCAGCATCATCGGCAATTATTATTATGGCGAGGCGAACATCCGCTTCATCACCAAGCGCAAAACCGTGATGCTGGCCTATCGCCTCCTGGTGGGCGGCATGGTGCTGTTCGGATCGTTGGCCAGCCTGGACTTGGCCTGGAGCCTGGCCGACGTCACGATGGCCCTGATGACCATCTGCAACCTGGCGGCCATCGCGCCACTGAGCCACGAGGCGTTTATCCTCCTGAAAGACTATAACAAGCAAAAGAGAAAAGGGCTTGATCCCGTCTTCGACAAGAACCACGTCCCGGAACTGAAAGAGAAGGCCGAATGCTGGTAGGCAGCGAGGGCCGGCAAGCACTAAAAAAGACAAAACGAACGACCATGGACATATTGACACGTACGATTTCCCTTGTCTTGCGGAAACGGCTGAAAGAAATCGAGCGTTTCGGCGACGAGGCGGACCAGATACAAGACAAACAACTGAGGATGCTCCTCGACAAGGCCAAGGGCACCCTTTGGGGCCAGGCATACGACTACAAGAGCATCCGCACGTACGCCGACTACCGGGAGCGGAAGCCCTACATCAACCGGATGATCAAGGGCGAGCGGAACGTCCTTTGGCCCTCGGCCGTCAAGTGGTACGCCAAAAGCAGCGGGACCACCAGCGACAAGAGCAAGTTCCTGCCCGTCACCAACGAGATCCTGCACGGGTGCCATTACCGGGGTGGCTACGACACGGTGACCATCTACTTGCGCAACCGGCCCGACAGCCGCTTCTTCGCGGGGAAAGGGTTGATCCTCGGTGGGAGCCACAGCCTCTCGCCGCTCAACCAACGGGCCCACCAGGGCGACCTCTCCGCGATCCTGATCCAGAACATCCCGGCCTTGGGCGGCATGGTCAGGGTCCCGAAGAAAAAGATTATCCTGATGGACGAATGGGAGAGCAAGATCAAGGCAATTGTTGAAAATACCTGGAACAAGAACGTGAGCAACCTCTCCGGCGTTCCCTCGTGGATGCTTGTCCTGCTGAAGGCGATCCTCGCCCGGGCCGGCAAGACAAACCTGGCGGAGGTATGGCCCAACCTGGAGGTCTTCTTTCATGGCGGCATCAGCTTCGAGCCTTACCGCGACCTTTACAAGAGCCTGATCGACTCGCCCAAGATGCGCTACATGGAGACCTACAACGCCTCGGAAGGCTTCTTCGGCCTGCAAGACGATCCAGACGAGCACACACTATTGCTCATGCTCGATTACGGCATCTTCTACGAGTTCATCCCAATGAGCGAAATCTCGGAAGAACATCCCAAAGCGATCCCACTCAGCGAGGTAAAAACAGGCGTCAACTACGCAATGATCATCTCCACAGCTGGTGGCCTTTGGCGTTACGAGATCGGCGATACCATCCGCTTCACCTCCGTGCGCCCCTATAAGTTTGTTATCTCCGGACGTGTCAAGCACTACATCAACGCTTTTGGCGAGGAGCTGATGGTAAACAATGCCGACAAGGCCATCGCCATCGCTTGCCGACAGACTGGTGCCGTGATCAAGGAATACACTGCCGCCCCACTTTTCATGCTTGACAAGGCAAAAGGACGGCACCAATGGTTTATCGAGTTCGAGAAACAGCCACATTCAATAGAAGAATTCGCAACAATCCTGGACAAGACCCTTCAGGAGGTCAACTCCGACTACGAGGCTAAACGTTACAAGGAGATTTCTCTGCAACCGCTCGAGGTGATCGTCGCCCGCGAAGGCGTCTTCTATGAGTGGTTGAGCCGGAAGGGGAAACTGGGCGGCCAGCATAAGATTCCCCGCCTTAGCAACTCCAGGAATTATCTTGAGGAACTTTTAGAGATCAACAGAGGCTTATGATCTGACAATTATTCGTTATATTCGCGTTTCCCAAATACTTGAATAATATGGAACAACAACTGAATATCTACAACACGCTTACCCGCAAGAAGGAAGCGTTCGTTCCGCTACACGCGCCACACGTCGGCATGTATGTCTGCGGACCAACCGTTTATGGCGACGCGCATCTCGGTCATGCTCGTCCCGCCATCACGTTCGATCTTCTGTTCCGCTATCTGCGACACCTGGGCTACAAGGTACGCTACGTGCGTAACATCACCGATGTTGGCCATTTGGAGCATGACGCGGATGAGGGTGAGGACAAGATCGCCAAGAAAGCACGCCTCGAGCAGCTGGAGCCGATGGAGGTTGTCCAATATTACACCTTGCGCTACCACCATGCGATGGAGGCGCTCAACGTATTGCCTCCCAGCATCGAACCGCACGCCTCTGGCCACATCATCGAGCAGATCGCCCTTGTGCAGAAGATCCTCGACAATGGCTTCGCTTACGTGAGCGAGGGATCGGTCTATTTCGATGTCGAGAAATATCATAAAGCCCATAATTATGGTCAACTCTCAGGTCGAAATATTGAGGACATGCTCAACACGACACGGGCGCTCGACGGACAAGAGGAAAAACACAATCCCATCGATTTCGCCCTTTGGAAAAAGGCACAACCGGAGCATATCATGCGCTGGCCCTCACCCTGGAGCGATGGATTCCCAGGTTGGCACTGCGAATGTACGGCAATGGGCAAGAAATACCTCGGCGAACATTTCGATATCCATGGTGGTGGCATGGACTTGATCTTCCCGCATCATGAGTGTGAGATCGCCCAGGCGGTTGCCTCACAAGGTTCGGATATGGTTCACTACTGGATGCACAACAATATGATCACGGTCAACGGACAGAAGATGGGCAAGAGCCTCGGTAACTTCATTACGCTCGACGAGTTCTTCACGGGCAGCCATAAGATGCTGGATCAAGCCTACTCGCCCATGACAATCCGTTTCTTCATCCTGCAAGCGCACTATCGCAGTACGGTAGACTTCAGTAACGATGCGCTGAAAGCGGCCGAGAAGGGATTGGCCCGTTTGATGGAGGCCTACAGCCACCTGATGAAACTGAAAGCAAGCGACAAATCAACCGTCGAGATCGCGGGCTTAAGACAAAAATGCTATGACGCGCTTAATGACGACCTCAACTCGCCAATCGTTATCTCACACCTGTTCGACGCCACCCGGGCGATCAACTCCGTGAAAGATGGCAAGGCGACCATCTCAGCCGACGACCTGAAAGAGTTACAAGAGACATTCCATCTCTTCCTCTTCGACATCCTCGGCATGAAAGATGAGGCAGCGAGCGCCGGAAACAGCCAGTTCGAGGCCTTCAGCAAAGCCGTCGACCTGCTCTTGGCCATCCGCCAACAGGCAAAAGCTAACAAGGATTGGGCTACCAGCGACAAGATCCGTAACGAATTGACTGCCGCTGGATTCGAGATCAAGGATACGAAAGAGGGCGCCGAATGGCGACTCTAATCCCATAAGACAAACAGATCACGCAAAAGAGGAGTAAAGTCAAGTCTTTCTCCCTATTGCGTGATCTGTATTTTATGCCATCCTCAAACAGATACGCATGGAAAAGCAACGAATAGAATACATTGATTTAGCAAAAGGGCTATGTATCTCATTGGTCGTTTTATATCACATCCATTGTTTTGAGACCACAACCGAAACCGCCCTCCAGTTTTTCCGGATGCCACTCTACTATTTCCTGTCAGGTATTTTCTTCAAAGAATATGGAGGTCTGGCTATCTTCTCCATCAAGAAAGTAAATAAACTGATTATCCCGTTCCTGTTTTTCTTTCTAGTGGCCTATGCCGCCGGTATTGTCTGTCATTTCCTGCATTTCCATGAACGAGGTATTATCGAGGAGCCTTTTCATTGGAATATGATCTTCGATATTTTCACGAAATTAGGGCGTGGTGAAGACATTGGCTATAATGTCCCGATCTGGTTTTTACTTTCGTTATTTGAGGCCAATCTCTTGTTCTATCTTTTACGCACCCGTATCAAAAACGACAAGATCCTGCTTGCGGTTTCTTTCGCGATCGGTATCCTATCGGTGATTGCCGGTCTCAACAAATTACCCTATTGCATAGACCGTACCCTAATCGCGCTTCCTTTCTTCGCGGTTGGCTATAGCCTCAAAACGATCCTGCTTAACCTTGGGGAAATCAAGAAAGAAAAATTGTTCGCTTTGGCAATCGTCTGTTTTGCCGTGATCTATTTTCTAGCCACACTCTCCAAGCCGGTAAGAGATGGCTTTTTAGTGAGATATATCGCCGGATTCACGGGAATCTGTATGATCCTCTCCGTATCTAAAGCTCTCAAAAAGCTTCCTGTCTTTTCCTATATCGGACGTTATTCCATTATTGTTTTGGGATTCCACATGTTCTTGATGGGGCCAAGCCGCTACCTCTTCTCGTTCGCCTCGCCAGTTATCCAATATATTCTTTCCTTTATAACGATCACCCTTGCTATGCGATTTGCCATCATTCCCATATCCTTAAAGATCTTGCCCTATTTCACGGCGCAAAAAGATTTAATACCTTTACCCTCACGACTTAGAAACAGGGATCAATCATGAGACGAAAACTGATCTTATTATGCGTAACGACCCTTCTTGGCATAACGATATGGGCCAATGAGGGGAAACAGGTGGTCGCTATCCTATCGGTCAATGATATGCACGCGTCTATAGAGCATTTTCCCAAGCTGGCCGCTCTCGTAGACAGCTTAAGGGGAGAATATCCCTCTTTACTGATTCTCTCAGCCGGTGATAATCGTACGGGCAACCCTTTGAACGATGCCTACAAAGAACCGTCTTACCCGATGACGGCTTTGATGAACACGGTCGGATTCCATGCCTCTGCCATAGGGAATCATGAGTTCGACGCCAAAGTCTCGGGATTTGTCCGCCAAGTGCGGCGGTCGGCATTCCGCTATCTCTGTGCCAACGTAGAGCCCGCCGATTCCATTCATGTCTTGCCTTATCAGTTTTTCGATTGTGAAGGCATTCGCATAGGTATTCTCGGACTCACGCAACTTGGCATTCATGGCATACCCGACACGCATCCCCTCAATGTCGAGGGATTACGGTTCATCCCGGCGGAAAATGCCATCGAGCGTTACGGGAAAGAGGTCCGTTCACGAAGCGATATCGCCATCCTGCTCTCCCATTGCGGCTATGAGCATGACGTGGCGCTCGCCAAACGATTCCCGGATTTCGACTTGATTATCGGTGGGCATACCCACACCCGTATCGAAGGGACAGAACTGCATAATGGCGTATTGATCACCCAGGCCGAGAACAAGCTAAAATACGCCACATTGATCCGTCTGATTATCGAGGACGGAAAGGTTATCTCCAAGGAGGCGCAGCTCCTGCCCGTGGCCAACGCGACATCCTCCAACGAATTCGTGGAAGAGATCGTTCGTTATTTCAGCCAGGACGAGCGACTGGAACAGGTATTGACCCAGGCGGAAGCGCATTTCAACAACGTTGAGGAATTGGGTTGCTTGATGACCGATGCCTTAAGGATGGAGCTGGATGCCGACGTGGCCCTGCAAAACTACGGCTGCCCGCGCTATGAGCAATTACCGGTGGGCCCCATTACGATCAACGATATCTTACGCCTC
>USAD01000068.1 GCA_900552415.1 uncultured Parabacteroides sp. | reverse complement strand
AGTTCCAGTTTGGTTTCTCGACCTTGCCGCTCCTGCTTCGCCCGGATAAATATACGCTTGACGTGAATGAGAAGAATGAGAACGCTTACGATATTTATACCGTGATTTATACGCCCGATCGGGAGGATCCCGCATTGGTGGAGTCGTTACTGGCATTCTCAAAGGAGGTGACATCCTCTTGGCAACATAGTCCGGATGGAAAGAAACATGAGTTGACCTTGAGTAACGTGCCCGCGGGCACGGAATCCGGCTGGAAACTGGGAATCTCGGTCGCCAAAAATAAACAGGGTTTGTCCGAGGATCCGCTTTATGAGATCCCGGTGCCGGGACAGAATGATTTTTCGCTTTATGATATCTCTTATGTCACAGGTGAGAACCGTTACATCGACGCGACATTCTCTAAGCGCTTGGATCCGAATCAGGATATGCGTGGCCTGGCGTTTATTCAGGATAACCAAAGTGAGTTGACGCAGGTGGACAATAATCATATCCGGCTTTATCCGGACGCCAACAGTTCTCAGGATGAGAATGTGAATGTCCATCTGAACAGCCGTATCCGGAGCCAGAGCGGCTTGACCCTGACTGAGGATGTAATCCGGCAAGTGGATCTCGAGGAGGCGTTGCCCAATGTCCGTTTCATCGGAAAAGGGGTGATTATCCCGAAATCGGAGGAGCTGAAGGTGCCTTTCCAGGCAATCTATCTGAGAGGTGTCGTCGTGCGTGTTATCAAGGTTTTGGAGCGGAATGTTGGTCAGTTCCTGCAGGAGAACAATCTGGACGATGTCGGGAATCTGATGCGGGTCGGTCGGCTGGTCGCCCGACAGACAATCTTCTTCGACGAGGGCGATATCGACCTGAGCCATTGGAATACCTTTGCGGTTGATTTGCGGCGGTTGATTGAGCCGGAACCCGGCGCGATTTATAGGGTCGAGCTTTCGTTTAACCGGACGCTCTCGGCCTATCCTGGGGCGAATGCAGAGCCGCTATCCAAGGCGCAGATCCTGGCGGATGACGAGATTAAATTCAAGGAAGAGAGCAGTCGCTTCGATAACGGTGGTTACTATTATTATAATGGCGACATGGATTGGGCAGACTATAAATATATGGAACGCAATGACCCAAGCAAGGACAGTTACTATTTTAATAAGGTGCAAGGGAAAAATGTTCTGGCAACTAACATAGGACTGGTCGCTATGGCGGGACAGGATGGACGAATGGAGGTGTTGGCGCATCGGTTGGATGACGCGCGGCCTGCTGCCGACGTGTTGATCGAGGCTTATAATTTCCAGCATCAGGTGATTGCCTCACGCAAGACCGACTCGAAAGGACGGGCAAGCCTGGAAATGGAGGCTAAGCCCTATTATCTGATGGCTTCGGCCGAAGGTGAACGCTCTTATCTCCGGGTAGATGATGGCTCATCGTTGTCCTTTAGTTCGTTTGATGTCGCGGGCGAAGTGGTGCAAGAGGGCATCAAGGGATTTATTTATGGCGAGCGGGGCGTTTGGCGTCCGGGTGACACGTTGCATCTCTCTTTCATGCTCAACGATCGGGCAAAACGGTTGCCCAGTGAGCATCCGGTGACGATGGCGCTTTATAATCCTTTGGGGCAGATGTACGCCCGTACCACGCAGAGCAAGGGCGTGCTGGGGCTTTACGCTTTCGATTTCCCGACCGAGGCGGATGTGCCGACGGGCGCATGGACAGCGAAATGCTGGGTTGGTAATGTCGTTTTCACGAAAAACTTGCGTGTCGAGACCGTGAAACCCAATCGACTTAAGATCCAGCTCGATATGCCGGAGAAACGTATTCTGCGTGGGCAAGCCCTGAACGCCCGCTTGCATGTGGAGTGGTTGCAGGGTGCTGTGGCCAAGAACTTGCGTTACGATATGCAAGGAACTTTCATCGCTACGCCTACGACGTTTGATGGTTATTCGGATTATGTCTTCGACGATCCTTCTCGGATGATGAATGTCGAGGAGAGCAAATTGATAACCGGGTCGCTCGACGAGAAGGGCGACGCGATCGTGAACGCACCCATCGAGGCAGGGAATAAGGCGCCGGGATTCCTGTTGGGCAGTTTCGTGACGAAGGTTTATGAGCGTTCCGGCGATTTCAGCGTGGACGCGAGTCGGGTGGTCTATTCGCCCTATGCTCGTTATGTCGGAATCTATTCCCCTCAAAAAAACAAGAATCAGTTGGACACGGGCAAGGAGCATATTTACAAGGTTGCTTCTGTCGATTATCAGGGTCGTCCGGCCGCCAATACGGAGCTGGAGGTCAAGGTCTATAAATTGTATTGGTATTGGTGGTGGGATTCCAATCAGGAGGGATTGGCCAATTTCGTTTCCAATTCCTATAATAAACCGGTGAAGGAGTTTACGCTGCGGACTGGCGCGGATGGACTTGGGCAATTTGGCCTCTCTTTCCCGAGCAAGGAATGGGGAACCTATTTTATTGCGGTAAGAGACAAGGGAAGCGGACATTCGACAGGCGTAAAGAGCTATTTTGATTGGCCGGGTTATGAGGGCAGACGTGATCAGGAAGGAAGCGACGCGGCGATGATGTTGAGCTTCAAGACCGATAAGAAATCCTATAAACCGGGCGAGAAGATGGTGATCTCTTTCCCGTCGACAGAGGGCAGCCGGGCGATTATTAGTGTCGAGAATGGCGTGCGGATATTGAGTCTTGAGGAGGTTGACGGCAAGAAGGAGATGACGACCGTACAGCTCGAGGTGACTGAGGAGATGCGTCCGAACGCTTATGTTCATGTGACATTACTCCAACCGCATGCGGTGACACGCAACGATTTGCCGATCCGCCTCTATGGTGTCGTCCCGATTGAGGTCGTCTCGTCGAAGAGCCGTTTGAATCCGGTTGTTCAAGTCGCTAATGAGATCCGTCCGGAGAGTGATTATACGGTTACGGTCTCCGAGAAAGAGGGTCGTGAGATGGCTTATACATTGGCTGTTGTTGATGAGGGCCTGCTGGATTTAACCCGTTTTGCTACGCCCGATCCTTGGAGCGTATTCAACGCCCGTGAGGCTTTGGGTGTCAATACCTGGGATCTGTATAATCTGGTTGTGGGCGCTTATGGCGGGCGCATCGAGCAGATGTTCAGTATTGGTGGTGACGATGCCTTGAACAAGGGCCCGAAGGCGATCGTGAACCGTTTTGAGCCGGTTGTCTCTTTCGTCGGGCCTTTCCAATTGAAGAAGGGCAAGAGCCAGAAGCATGTGTTGTCCATGCCTAATTATAATGGTCGGGTGCGGGTGATGGTTGTCGCCGGTGATGGCGAGGCTTATGGTCATGTCGACAAGAGTGTCACGGTAAGGAAACCGGTCATGTTGTTGGGAACTTTGCCTCGGGTGATCGGTGTTGGTGAGGAGATGGTAGTGCCCGCTACGGTGTTCGCTACCGAAGATGGTGTAGGCGACGTGAAGGTCACTATCCGTTGTTCAGGAAATATGACGGTGATGGGCGAGGCATCCAAATCCTTGAGGTTTGATAAGACGGGCGACCAGTTGGCTTTCTTCCGGATTAAGGTGAGCCAGATGCCCGGACAGGGAGAAGTTATTATCGAGGCGGAAGGAAAAGGGGAAAAGTCGACCTATAAGACAAATCTGGAGATTCGTTCCGTAAGGCAACCTCAGGTTAAGACGACTCCGGTAACATTAATGGCGGGCGAGTCGAAAGAGATCCCGGTCGACCTGTTTGGTCTTGACGGCACCAACCAGCTTTCGCTTGAGGTGGCGAATGTTCAGCCGGTGGATCTGGATAGACACTTGGATTATCTTGAGAATTATCCGCACGATTGCCTGGAGCAGATGGTCTCAAGAGCGTTCCCGGCCCTTTATCTGGCCGATTGGCAAAAGGCTGATCCGGAGAGGATGGAACGGGCGGACAACCTGGTGAAAGAGGTCATCTCTCGTTTGCGCTCTTATCAAATTGCGGATGGGGATTTCGCTTATTGGCCGGGAACGACGAGCAGCCACGCTTGGGGTTCGGTTTATGCGGTCCATTTCCTGGTTGAGGCCGAGAAGAAGGGTTATCTCATTCCGGGTAACTTGAGGAACGGCGCGCTGAACCGGTTGGCGCAAGTGGCGAGGAGCTATCAATCCAATTCGTCACCTTTCCGGGATTCTGAGGATCTGACACAAGCCTATCGTCTTTATGTCTTGGCTTTGTCGAGAGGCGCCGATTTGGGTGCCATGAACCGTTTGCGTGAGGCGAAAGCCTTGAACGTTCGGGTAAAATGGTTCCTGGCGGCCGCCTATGCGCTCGCTGGGCGGACGGATGTCGCCAATTCCATGCTGAACGCCGCAATGCCTCTTAGCAAGTGGGATTACACGTTCGACCGGACGTTCGGCAGCGATTTGCGTAATGAGGCGATCCAGCTGATTGCCCTGTGTGCTTTGGATAACCAGCGGGAGATTCAGCCTTTGGTGTCTCGGATCAGTGAGACGCTCGCTTCGGATGAGTGGCTGGATACCCAGTCGGTCGCTTTCGCCTTGATCGCGCTTTCGGATTATGTGAACCGTTATCCGATGGATAAGACCATGTCGTTCGAATATGCCTTTGACGGGAAGAACGAGCGGGTGAAGAGTGATAAGCCGCTTTGGAACGCTGAGTTGATGAGTCAGGCTAAGCGAGGCTCCGCACGCCTCACGCTTGAGAACAAGGGTGAATCGACACTTTATGCCCGTTTGGTTGTTTCCGGTCAGGCCGGGCAAGGTGAGGAGTTGCCTTACGCCAATGGCTTGTCGTTGGCGGTCAGTTATGTGGATATGGATGGTAAGCCGATTGATATTACCTCTCTTGCCCAAGGTGATAATTTCGTGGCGAATGTCACTTTGAGGAACAGCTCCTCTTATCCGGTGCGTCACGTTGTCTTGTCGCAAATCTTCCCGGCGGGCTGGGAGATCCTGAATACACGTTACGCACGACCGGCCAATCCTGGAGCCAATGAGGTCGGGATCCAATATCAGGATGTTCGTGACGATCGGGTCTATAGCCACATCGACCTGTTGCCTTCCGGCCGTCAGGTGGCGATCCGAGTCAATTTGTGTGCTGTTTATCCGGGACAGTTCTATCTGCCACCCGTCTCTTGCGAGGCCATGTATGACGCACGGATCCGGGCGAATACGAAAGGACAGCAGGTGGAGGTGAACATGAGAAAATAAGCCTCGGGCATTATCCTTAGGCGTTTTGTTTTATCTTTGTCATTAGAATAAAGGAAAGGAATTATGATGAGAATTGTTGTATTGGATGGATATACCTTGAATCCCGGCGACTTGTCGTGGCAGGGATTGGAAGCGCTGGGCGATTGCCGGGTTTACGACCGGACCTCGCCAGCGGAAGTGGTCGGACGTGCGCTCGACGCGGAAATAGTCCTGACCAACAAGGTCAAGTTGACGGAAGAGATCATGGCGGAATTGCCCCGCTTGCGTTATATTGGTGTCCTGGCCACGGGCTATAATGTGGTCGATCTTGAGGCCGCCACACGCCGGGGAATTGTCGTGACCAACATTCCGGCCTACAGTACCGATTCGGTAGCGCAGATGGTGTTTGCTCATCTGTTGGCCATTGCCAATGGCGTGGAGCATTATACGCTAAAGAATAAGGCGGGCGATTGGGCCGCTTGTCAGGATTTCTCTTATTTCGACCAACCGCCTTTCGAGCTTGTCGGCAAGACTATGGGAATCGTGGGGCTGGGACATATCGGTATGGCGGTCGCCCGGCTGGCACTCGCTTTTGGCATGCGTGTCATCGCCATGACCTCGAAGGTGGATCTGCCGGATAATATTCGGGCGGTGGACAAGGAGACCCTGTTCCGTGAGAGCGACGTGTTGACATTGCATTGTCCGCTGACGCCCTCGACTGCGAATTTTGTCAATCGTGAGACTTTGGCTTGGATGAAGCCATCGGCCATCCTGATAAATACGGGGCGTGGGCCACTCGTCGACGAGGCGGCTCTGGCGGAAGCGCTTAATGAGGGCCGTCTGCGGGCAGCGGGCGTTGATGTCCTCTCGGAGGAACCGCCAAGGGCGGATAATCCGTTGCTTTCGGCACGTGCCTGCTACATAACGCCTCACATCGCTTGGGCTACATTCGAGGCCCGTGAGCGGTTGATGCGGATCGCGGTCGGCAACGTGGCGGGTTTCCTTGCCGGCAATGTGGTCAATCAAGTGAATTGAACAGAAATGAATGGAGGAGTTGATTGATGGAAGAGAGGATTGTTTTGGATTCGGTTGGCCGTTATAATGAACTGTTCGGCTTGCAGACGGCACACCCGTTGGTGAGCGTGGTCGACCTGTCACAAGCCACACGAACAGTTCGTGAGGTCGTGATGAGTTATGGTGTCTATGCGCTATTCCTGAAACAGGTCCGCTGTGGCGATATTCGTTATGGGCGACAGACATACGATTATCAGGAGGGAACGGTGACAAGTTTCGCTCCGGGGCAAGTGGTGGAGGTGCGGATGGATCCGGAGACGCGTCCTTCCGCCAAGGGGCTTCTTTTCCATCCGGACCTGATTCGGGGAACCTCGTTGGGGCGTGAGATCAAGCGTTATTCCTTTTTCGCCTATAGCTCGAATGAGGCGCTCCATCTATCTGACGAGGAGAAGGTGATCTTCACCGATTGTCTGAACAAGATCCGCCTGGAGCTGGAACGGCCGGCGGATAGTCACAGCAAGCGGTTGATCGTTCGTAACATTGAGTTGTTGCTCGACTATTGTATGCGTTTCTATGAGCGGCAGTTTGCGACACGCTCGGTGGTCAACAAAGATATCCTGGTGCGGTTCGAGGATCTGCTGAACGGCTATTTCTCTTCCGATCGCTCACGAGAGCTGGGTTTGCCGACCGTCCGTTATTTCGCGGACAAGATTTGCCTTTCGCCCAACTATTTCGGCGACCTGATCAAGAAGGAGACCGGACGGACGCCGCAGGAATATATCCAGGCGAAGATTATCGATCTCTCGAAGGAGCTGATTCTCGAGCCGGGCAAGACGGTCAGCCAGGTAGCTTATGACTTGGGTTTCCAATACTCGCAACATTTCAATCGGGTTTTCAAGAAGAACGTGGGCTGTACGCCCAACGAGTATCGTAAGCGGCAGCTTTCAGCTGTCTGAGGGTCATGCAAGGCAGCCTATGATCAATGATTATTACCTGTCGGAGCTTGACCTCTCCCTTTTGAGGGATTTTGTCCTTTCCAATGGCGTGCGGCGGACGTATGGCAAGGGTGAGTACCTGGTTTGCCAGGGCGAACGTCGTCCATTGGTCGGTTTGATTGCGGACGGCCTGTTTCGTCATACCCATACGGACGCTTTGGGGCGAGAGAGGACCATCGGTTTCTCGTTGCCGCACGAGTTTGTTGGTGAATATACTGGTTGCTTGTGTGGACGGGAGGCGATGGTTGGAATCCAGTCGTTGAGGAGAAGCGAGGTCTATGTCGTCCGCTATGAGGTGTTGGCTCGTCAATGGGAATCGTCAATGGAATGGCAACGCCTTGGGCGGCTTGTGGCCGAACAGCTTTTCGTTATGACTTACAAGCGACTGCTTGATAGCTATTGCACGACACCGGAGGAGCGTTATATGGACTTGATGCGTCATTATCCCCAGTTGAAAGAGTTGCTGCCGTTGCGTGAGATCGCCTCGTTCATTGGGGTCACTCCTGAGACGGTCAGCAAGATCCGTCGCAAGCTTTTGGACGGAAAAATCTCTTGAAGTAGTTCAAGAGTTTCCCTTTACCTTCCCTTTAAATTCGCGGGAAATCTTAAAACTGTTATCAAGAATGAAACGAATCGTGATTGTTGGGGCGACCTCCGGCATTGGTCGGGGATTGGCCGAACGGATGGTGGCACGAGGTGAGCGGGTCGCTGTCCTGGGGCGTCGTGAGGAGGCTCTGTGTGAGATGGCCGCCCTTTATCCAGACAATATCGTGACTTGCCGTTGCGACGTGAGGCAAACCGAACAGATAGAGCTTTCGCTAGAGAAAGTGCGCGAGGCGTTGGGAGGCATCGATCTTTTGGTCTTATCGGCAGGCACGGGACATTTGAATCCCGCTCTTGATTATGGCCTGGAAGCCGATACGTTGGCTACCAATGTGACGGGTTGGACTCGGGTGGCCGATTGGGCCATGCGTTGTTTCCTGGATCAGGGACATGGACATTTGGTCGCGTTGACATCCATTGGCGGGTTGAGAGGCAGCGGCATGGCTCCGGCATATAACGCGTCAAAAGCTTATCAAATCAATTATTTGGAGGGCTTACGCAAGAAGGCGCGTTGCTCGGGGAGACCGATTCTGGTGACGGATATCTGTCCCGGCTTTGTCGATACGGCGATGGCGAAAGGCGATGGCCTTTTCTGGGTGATGCCTCTGGATCGGGTCGTCAGTCAGATTGACGTGGCGATTCTTAAGAGAAAAACTCGCCTTGTCGTAACCCGCCGATGGCGCCTGGTGGCTTGCCTGTTGAGATGGTTGCCTTCGGCCATTTATGACCGGATAGGGGAATAATATTGCTGATCGTGGTTGGGGTGCGTAACGGCGCGTTTTCCAATACACTGCAGTGAAATTTCCAATACACTGCAGTGGAGTGAGAATTTTACTTAAGTGTATTCCGAATTCCTTTTCGGAAGGGATGACAGTTTTGTTCGGAAAGGACTGGAGTTTTCTTGGGAAAGGATTGGAGTTTTGTCCGGAAAGGATTGAAGTTCCCTTCGAAAAGGATTGGAATCTTTTTCGAAGGGAATTTTTGCTTTGCTCGAGAGAAACCGGGCTTTATGCTTATCTGTTTTTTGGGTTCTCCCTTTATGAGGTGAGCCCTTTCTCGTCATTTCCGAGATGGAAAGGATGATTCTCGGAGAGCGAGTTGCCCAACTCGGGTGCCGCCTCCCGGATCTGCCGACGGATTTCGTCGCGAATCAGCTCGCGTACGTTACGACGGGTGCTGTCCAGTTCCGCTTGTTTGGCGGGTTGCAGGAAGTCCTTGTATTTGCAGCGGACGATCTTGAACTTGAAGTCGTCGAGGTTGCCGGTGATGTCGATTCCAAGTTTGAAAGGAACAGGCGACTTGAGGACCGACAAGTGATAATCGAAGGTCATGTCCATATTGTGCGTACCGCCGACGGCCACCTTGTAGCGGTCCATCTCCACCAGGAAGGGGAAGACCTCGATCTTGCTGTCCTTGATGGCCAGGTCGACCGCGATACTGTCGATCAGATTACGTTTCTTGTTCTTGAACATCAATGTCTTCGATATCTCGGCGAAGGTCTCACCATCCAGCAGTACCATGTCTTTGCCTCGCATGAAGCAGGAGGCGTTAAGTGTCGGCAACAGGACGGACATCGTGGAGTCTGTCTGGCAAGTGGCGGTGATCTGGCAATCGACAACGCCCTCGAACGATCGCAGCATCGGGACGAGCGTATCCATTGACGGGAAGAGGTCGATCAGTTTATTGACCAGGATCTTGTTGAGTCCCAGCTCAAGTCCCATCGAGGCATGCGCCTCGTCGGGTGTTGAGTAAACCATTGTCAAGTTGCCGTCGCCGATATTGGAGTTCATTCGCAGCTCGCTCAGGTTGAGCACTTGGTCGCGGACGACCACCTCGCCGACAACATTCTCCAGTTCCAGGTTCTTGAATTGGATCCGTTTCGCGTCGGTCCGCAGGCTCAGGTCGAGGAATTTGGGGATGATCATCAATTGCGTGGTGGTGTCGGTCCGCAGGGTGTCTTGTGCCCCGATCTCCATGTTCTGGTATTCAAGCGCCGTGATACTGTCCGTATTGAAACTGGCGGGAGCCTTCTCGTCCGCCTCCGCGAAGCGGGCACCTCGGTTCATCGCCAACAGGAGCTGGTTGCAGTCGATCAGATCCGATTGGACGGTCAGCTTTCCTTTCAGCGTTCCGCCCCGGAGTGCCGCGGCACGGAGCTGGCTCAGCTGGCCATTAAGACGTAGGTCGCTCTTACCCAGGTGCAGGCGGGCATCTTTCAGGGTGATGCGGTTGGTGTTGTATTCAACGTTAGTCCCTTCCATATACATGGGGATCGGGAAATAGCGGCTGAAGAGGCGCAACTTGTCGAAATTGATCTTGCCACGGGCTTCCCATCGGCGCAGCAGGCGCGAGGTGGCGCTGGTGTCGGCTACGGCGGTCGTGTCGCGCTGGCCACGTGCGCTGGCCTGACGGATTGCGGCACGGCGGCGGTTGCGGGCCGATTGTTCCAGCCTTTGCTTGACGGCGTCGCGATAGGGGAGCGCCTCGAGCGTGAACTGGCTATTGGAAAGGACAGCGCCGGTGCGGGCGGCTACCATGAAATATTTCAGTGTATCCATGCGCAGGCGGAACCCGGCTTTCGGGATTCGCTTGTTGTTGGCCGAGGCCTTGATGCCCCCGTCGAGCGTCGTATTCTTTAGGACGAGCCAGGTGGAGTCGGGCAGCTTGGAGCGCAACTGGCCGATGGTCATCCGGGTGGTGACGGGGATGACGGCGGTCGTGTCGATGTCGCGGGCCGTGTTGACGCGCAGATCCAGATGGCTGATCCGGCTGTTGATGTTTTCCTTGTATTGGATGTTGAGCGTGTCGATCTGAAGGTTCGAAGCGAGCAGCTCGTCGGTTTGCATATAGCGGCTCTCTTTTTTGGCGGAGCCGGCTTTCAGGCGCAAGCCGGCGATGTAGGCGTCGAGACCGGCAATGGGGCTGCTCGCCTTGAAGCGCTCGATGTTGAGGGCGCCGTTCGCCTCGATCGCGCTGATGTTGCTGTCGAGGATATCGTTGATGGTGAAGGCACTCATCAGGTCGGCGCTCATCTCGCCTTCCAGGATAATCGTATCCGGATTCAGGAAGTCTTTCGCCAACTGGGTAAGGTTGACGTTCCCTTTGATCTTGGACCGAATGGCGGGATTGTCGAAAAGGTTATAGGCGGATCCCTTGACGTCGAGCGAGATGTTGCGTCCCTTCACGACCAGCTCCTCCACCTTGACGAACGAGGAGTCGGGGCAAGGACCGTTGAATGCCAGGTCCACGTCCATCCGAAGCGAGTCGATGCCCTGTTGGACTCCCTCCACGTGGTAGGAGCCGTTGTCGATCTTGCAGCAGAGATCAAGAGAGGGCACGACGCTGTCGCCCACTTCGCCCTGGATCTTTCCCTCCAGCAGGATGCTGCCGGTGGCTGCCATCTTATCGCGGTTCTTAAGATATTGCTCG
>USAD01000067.1 GCA_900552415.1 uncultured Parabacteroides sp. | reverse complement strand
AAAATTGACTTTACGGAAGCTGTCATGTATCGCACGGTGAGCAACGATTTCAAAGCGGATGAAAGCTTCGATTATGATATGCTTGTATTTTTCAGTCCGGCCGGAATTTCTTCTTTGCTGAAGAATTTCCCGAATTTTAACCAGAAAGACATCCGTATCGGATGCTTCGGACCTACTACGGCTAAAGCGGTAAAAGATGCCGGCTTACGTCTAGATGTAGAAGCTCCGACACCCGAAGCACCATCAATGACGGCTGCTTTGGAGCAATATTTGAAGAAAGAATCTGGTAAATAATAAAAGAATGACAATTCGCAGGTACACTTTGTCGAAAGCCGAACGCCTGTCGAGGAAACGGGATATCGACCTTCTCTTTGCAGAAGGACAGTCGTTTATCGCTTATCCTTTACGCGTTGTCTATACGGTAATCGACGAACAAAGAAGTGTACCTGCGTCTATTTTAATCAGTGTCTCAAAAAAGAAATTCAAGCGAGCTGTCAAACGGAATGCTGTCAAACGGCAGATCCGCGAGAGTTACCGACTTCGTAAGTCGGTTCTTCACGAACCACTCCTGACGGCTGGCAAATTCCTGACAATTGCCTTTATCTACCTGGAGAAAGAGCTTGTCTCATACGAAAACATGGAGAAAGCCATGGAAAAAGCCGTCCGTATGTTAGGAGAAAAAATCCAATGAAGAAGTTTCTGACAAGTCTGCTGCTCATCCCAATCTATTTCTATAAATACTGTATTTCTCCTTTAACTCCGCCTTCTTGCCGCTTCACACCGACCTGTTCGGAATATGCGGTTCAGGCACTCAAGAAATACGGTCCGGTAAAAGGACTGTACTTGGCCGTCAGACGCATTCTGCGTTGTCATCCATGGGGCGGCAGCGGTTATGATCCCGTTCCCTGACAAAGAATTACAGCCACTTCAGCGGCTCTTTGTACACGTTTGTCTTGATATTCTGGATACAGGCCTGCATATCATCGGGCATATCTGTTCCCATAATCCACAATGGGCAGCTATCTTCATCTTTCCGGTACGAAGGCTGAACATAATCCTTACAGATTACCCGGAATCCATTCCGTTCATAGAACCCGATCCGCCGGACAGCCATCGCTTCTATGGCTGGTTCAGCTTCCAGTACCTGCAACTTGGGAAGATGCTTTTTCCAGTAATCCAGAATCTGTTGTCCGATCTTACGATTTCGCATTTCCGGGAAAACGGCCAGATGCTCCATGTAATAAAAATCTCCTAAATCCCAATAAATAGTCAATCCGCAAAGTTCACCATTATCTTCAACGGCATTAAACGACATGTCGGGGACTAACTCGATCATCCGGAACAGCTGTTGCCGGTCTCTTCGTTCTTCTTCCGGAAAGGAAAGCTCATACAAATCCATCAACCGGGATAAATCCGGATCATTCACCTGTGTAATTCGTCTCAGTTGTATCATAAAAAAAACTATTTAGTGCTCAAATATAGCTAAAAACCTTGAATTTTTCGTATATTTACCCCCAGTTTACTAATTGGGAGAATTTGACAGGAAAGCCAGAATAACAGATATGAGACCAGAAGATATCGATAAAAATAATATATCCGAACAAGACGAGCTGAACAAAAACAAAGCCCAAGATACGCCGTCAGAAGAGAACGAAGTGAATGATGAGCAGGAAAACAGCCAGGAACATTCTGAATACAAAGTGCCGGATAAATCGTCCGATCGCATTACACACCATCTTTCCGGTATGTACCAAAGCTGGTTCCTCGATTATGCCTCTTATGTCATTCTGGAACGTGCTGTACCTCACATCAACGACGGTTTAAAGCCCGTACAGCGCCGTATCCTGCATTCTATGAAACGGCTGGATGACGGTCGTTATAACAAAGTGGCCAATATCGTTGGTCATACCATGCAGTTCCATCCGCACGGCGATGCTTCCATCGGTGATGCCTTGGTTCAATTAGGACAAAAAGACCTGCTGATTGACTGTCAGGGAAACTGGGGTAATATTCTGACGGGCGACAGCGCGGCTGCTCCCCGTTATATCGAAGCACGCCTTTCCAAATTTGCCTTGGAAACTGTATTCAATCCGAAGACAACCCAATGGCAAGCTTCTTACGACGGCCGCAACCGTGAACCGGTTACACTGCCGGTCAAGTTTCCGCTGTTGCTGGCACAAGGTGTAGAAGGAATTGCCGTAGGTCTTTCTTCCAAAATTCTTCCGCATAACTTCAACGAACTGATTGATGCATCCATCTCATACCTGAAAGGAGAAAAGTTTGCCTTGTATCCGGATTTCCAGACAGGCGGATACATCGATGTCAGTAAATACAACGACGGGGAACGTGGCGGTTCGGTGAAGATCCGTGCCAAGATCAGCAAGCAAGACAACAAGACCCTGGTCATTTCTGAAATCCCGTATGGAAGGACAACATCATCGATCATCGAATCTATTCTGAAAGCAAACGATAAAGGCAAGATCAAGATCAAGAAAGTAGATGACAACACGGCGAAGAATGTTGAAATCCTGGTGCATCTGGCTCCGGGCGTTTCATCAGATAAAACCATCGATGCCCTGTATGCTTTTACGGACTGCGAAATCAGTGTTTCTCCCAACTGCTGTGTCATTAAAGACGACAAGCCGCATTTCCTGACCGTCAGCGACGTTTTAAAGCACTCAACGGACAACACGCTGTCGCTGCTGCAAAAAGAGCTGGAGATCGAAAGAGGTGAATTAGAAGAGACCTTGTTCTTTGCTTCATTGGAGAAAATATTCATCGAGGAACGTATCTACAAGGATAAAGAATTCGAACAGGCAGCATCGATGGACGAAGCTATTGCCCATGTAGATAGGCGACTGACGCCTTTCAAGCCCCAATTCATCCGCGAAGTCACCCGTGATGACATATTAAAGCTGATGGAAATCAAGATGGCCCGCATCCTGAAATTCAATACGCAAAAATGCGAAGAGCAGATTCTGCAGATCAAGACAGACATCGCCCGCATCCAGGATCATCTGGCCCACATTGTCGATTACACCATCCAATGGTTCCAGATGCTGAAAGAGAAGTATGGAAAGCGTTATCCTCGACTGACGGAAATCAGGAGTTTTGACACAATCCAGGCGACTAAAGTGGCCGAAGCCAACGAGAAATTATATATTAACCGGGCAGAAGGCTTCATCGGAACCTCCCTGAAGAAAGACGAGTTTGTGTGCAACTGTTCGGATATCGACGATATTATCATTTTCTACCGTTCCGGTATCTACAAGATCGTCAAAGTTTCGGAAAAGATGTTTGTCGGGAAAGACATCATTTACCTGAATGTATTCAACCGCAACGACAGCCGGACGATCTATAATGTGATTTACCGCGATGGGAAGATGGGAACCAATTTCATCAAACGCTTCGCCATTGGCGGCATTACACGCGACAAGGAATACAATCTGACCAAAGGAACGGAAGGCTCGCGTATCTTGTATTTCAGTGCCAATACCAATGGAGAGGCAGAAACGGTAAAAGTAATTCTGAAACCGAAGTTGCGCCAGAAGCTGCTGATGTTCGAAAAGGACTTCAGTACGATTGCCATTAAAGGACGCAGCTCGATCGGTAATACACTGACGAAGGCAGAAATCCATAAAGTAGTATTAAAACAACGGGGAAGTTCTACGTTAGGCGGACGCATGGTATGGTTCGACTGGGATGTGCTACGCCTCAATTATGATGGAAGAGGAGAGGAGTTAGGAGAATTTCAGAGTTCAGACCTGATCTTGGTAATCCGCCGTAACGGCGAATATTATACAACCAATTTTGACTTGAGCAATCACTATGAAAGTGATATCCTCGTCATCGAGAAATTCCAGCAAACAAAGATATGGACAGCCGCCTATTATGACGCCGATCATAAGGCGCCTTATCTGAAACGCTTCTATCTCGAGCCCGGCAACCGCAGGAATCTGTTAGGTGATAATCCGAAAAGCAGTATTTATTTGCTGACGGATGAATGTTATCCCCGCATAGAAATCATATTCGGCGGCTTTGACAGTGCACGCGAACCGCTCATCATTGAAGCGGAAGAGTTTGTCGTGGCACGAAGTGTCAAAGCCCGGGGAAAACGCTTGACTACGCACCTGGTAGAAACGATCAATGAGCTGGAACCGACCCGTCATCCGGAAACTCACCAGCCTTCGGAAGAAGAGGAAGAACAGGCTGAACCGGAAACGACACCTGCCGAACCGCAGGAAAACCCGGAAGATGTACGGGATGAAATCATGGGACAGATGAAGTTGTTTAAAGATGATGATGTATAGAATTCTTTCCTGCCTGCTCCTGCTTTTCTGGTCAATTCCTGCTTTCCCGCAGGAAGAAGAGCCCACGGAACCGGTCAACGCCGCTACGCTGATCGGTTTTGGCGGTTACAACCTGATGGATACTTATCTGACACCAGGAAGCCGGATTCCTTATACAGGCTGGGGACTTCGCGTGATGAACGAAAGGACGAAAATGACCCGGCTGGCAGATCATTGTATCTCACGCCAGCAGATTTTCAATGCCGATATCGCAAGTATCCGGAACGGAGCAGGCACGACACAGGCCTTCAGCGGTTTTTTAGATTACACGTTGGGATATCACTATCACTTCCATCCCATTCCGGCCTTAAAGCTGCTTGCAGGCGCTTCTGTGCACGCCATGGGCGGATTCATCTACTGCACACGTGTCAGTAATAACCCGGCATCGGCCAAAGCCGATCTGGATCTGAATCTGTCGGCCCAGGCGGTCTATAATTTCCAGATACGGAATTATCCGCTGACCCTGCGGTATCAGGTGGAAATACCTTTCATCGGCATTCTTTTCTCACCTCATTACGGGCAATCCTATTACGAAATATTCGACCGTGGGAACAAGTCGGGCATCGTACCGTTTACTTCGTTCCACAACAAACTGGCCATGAAGAATTACCTGACAGTCGATTTCCCCGTCGGGAAATTCACCTTCCGAGCCGGTTACTTGAACAGTCTTTATTATCTGGATGTGAATCAGATCCAGAGTCATATCATCTCGCATTCCTTCGTCATCGGCTTTGTAAGAGAATTTATAGCCTTTGGCGGCCGGAAAATGCAACAGACATCCAAACATAACAGCGTATATTATTGATGAAGATGAAACAGTGGTGGTTGATAATCAGTTTAATCGGTCTCTCCGTTCTCGTTTCCTGCCAGGATACGGATGAGTATTCGACGGATCCGCGAGAGAATTTCGAAGCTTTGTGGAAAATACTGGATGAGAATTATTGCTTCTTTGATTACAAACAGGTGGACTGGGACGAAGTGCACGACCGGTATTCCGCCCAATTGACGGACACCATGAACCAGTTTGCGCTGTTCGACCTGATGGCAGAGATGCTGGCCGAGCTGAAAGACGGGCATACAAACCTGTATTCCAGCTTCGACGTGGCACGGTATTGGGAGTGGTATCAGGCTTATCCGCCTAATTTCTATGACGATCTGAATGAACTGTATTTAGGGAAAGACTATAAGATTGCAGGCGGACTGAAATATAAGAAAATGCATAACGACCAGATCGGTTACATCCGCTATGCCAGTTTTTCAAGCGGCATCGGTGAGACGAACCTCGATTATGTGCTCTATTACTTCAAAGACTGCAAGGCCCTGATTATCGACGTACGCGACAATGGAGGCGGAACGCTGACCTATTCAGACCGTTTTGCCTCCCGATTTACCCAGGAACAGGTCTTAAAAGGATATATTCAGCATAAAACAGGCAAAGGACATCAGGATTTTTCCGAGCCTTATCCGGTTTATTTGGAACCAACTGCTTATATTTGTTGGCTGCGTCCGGTAGTTGTGCTGACCAACCGTTATTGTTACAGTGCAGCGAATGATTTCGTACAGACCATGCGGATCTTTCCGCAAGTAACGGTTATGGGCGATAAGACAGGCGGAGGAAGCGGATTACCGCTCAATTCCGAGCTTCCGAACGGCTGGCAAGTGCGTTTCTCGGCTTGCCCGATGCTCGATCCGGACAAGAATCTGACGGAGTTCGGTATCGATCCGGACATACACGTAGAAATAACAGAAGAAGATTTAGCACGAGGTGAGGATACAATTATAGAAAGTGCCATTCTGTATTTACAAGGGATCATCGACAAAAACGAATAACCCCAAAGTGAATTTGGCGAAAAAATTTGTTTTTACAGAAAAAAGCATTACTTTTGTAACCGATTTCAAGCGGCTGTGGTGTAATTGGTAGCCACGTCAGACTTAGGATCTGATGCTTCACGGCGTGGGGGTTCGAGTCCCTTCAGCCGCACACAAGTTGGAAGCGTGTTCTTCGGATGGGGGGGACACGCTTTTTTGTTCTTGTCTTTTATGGGCGGGAAGGGGAGTGATGTGCCAATGAGTCCGATGTTGACCTGGGAGGCCGGCAAGAATTGCCAGGGGTACAATATCCGTTGGGGCATTGCGCCCGATAAGTTGTATAACTCTTGGCTCGTATATGGGAAAAATGAGTTGCTTTTGAAGAGCTTGACTACCGACCAGTCGTATTATTTTACGATCGAGGCCTTCAATGAGAATGGTATCTCTGAACCGGCTCGGTTAGTTGAGGTTCAATAACTAAAACCGCGACTGAGGTGTGACATTGCACCACAGTCGCGGACGTTTTTTGTTGTTTCCCTAATCCGCCAATAGGCTATTGATACGGATTGATCTTCTCCGGCAGGATTATCTCACCAAGCAACTTGCCGTCTACCGTAATGCTAAGCGTAACCGTCGTGCTCGTATCGTCGCCCACTTTCTTCACCGATAGTTTATGAGACTTGGAGGGTTCCAAGGTCAATGTCCCTATATAAGGTTTCTCAAAATAAGGCAAAGTAACCGCATACATCAGTTTCTGCGATTCATCGACATTAAAATAAGCCGTCTTAAAGCCGTGATTGCGTTCATCGAACGTGAGGTTACGACCGTCCGGATCGATCGTTATTGAATACTCATTGAATGTACTTGTTATGTAATCGCTGAACTCGACCTCCACGGACGAGTTCGCCAAACCGCAGGAAACTGTTACATTTTTTGTTTCATTCGCGACGATATCGAACATTTCTTCCCCGTATACACGGGCTTTTCCCCAACCGTTGTTTGCGCTTTCCGCCTCGGCTTCCGTACAGCTTTCCGCCGTCAAGAGATAACCCGAACCGGCAGAACGGGTAATGGTGGTTCCCGCGATGTCACCGTATATCCAAGTAGAAGCAGGGTCGTCTCCGTGGCTTAGACTGACCTTAAACTTGTTCACATCAAAATCGAGCGACGCTTTGGTGGTGATTTCCACCGCGGTGGTATCCACCACGGAGAAGCGAATCTCGCCCGTCTCGTTAGAGAGCGCCGGCTCGTCCTCGTTCGTGCATGCGGAAAAAGATAACAGTCCCATCAGGGAAAGGATGTATAGGATTTGTTTGTTCATAATCATAACTTTAACTATCGATAATTTATTTGCATAGTATAAACATCTACAGTATTCCCCGCAATTGTATAACTATATCGGCAGGATACAGCATCTAATTCAGATGTGAACGAGCCATTACCGGACAAATCATAACGGCCTTTATCATTTCCTTTATGTGAACAAATCTCTCCATGTCTAGAATGATCTGAGGATTGTAATAATTCGACAGAAAAAGTATAAGAGCCCCATGAACCTGTATTTTTCTCATATTGACAATCTAAAGAAAAAGCCAATGTTTCTGGAATATGAAATGACGGAGATCCAACAACAGGTGCGCCTGCAGCTGTTGCTAAATAAATATGATCATTAGTAAAATCAATTGCAGTACCCTCTATTTTATACCATCCATAATTATTAGCCGGATGTTTAAGAGTATACGGCAACCCCGTAACATGACAATCCAAAGGCGAAGAAGTTACCCTAACGCCATCAAAAGAGACGGTCGCAGATAACGCATGCTTTTGCCAAGGAAGAGAATTGAATTGCGTGGATGTCCCATACGGCAACTCTCCCGAATTCTGCTCGCTATCCGTCGTATAAGTAACTTTCAAAAGATTAGAATAGTTCGGATTATCCAAAATCTCCGGAGCGATACTTGCCGTGGCGTTTATATCAAAAATGCTGGAACCATCTTTTGTATTGGCTGTTTCAGCCCCGGAATCCAAATAGACCGAATAGCTGGTGTTTCCCGATACCGTTGTCGTAAACTCCGGTTGGGGAATCGTTTCCAAGATGGCCTCTGGAAGGAAAATTGTTTCTCCAGTCCGCAAAAAGATGGAAGCGGACAACGTACTTCCTTGCGGAACGTAAGGCCAGCCGTCCATCGCGGTCATGAGCGTGCCGTCTTCGGGTTGGGCCGTATAAGTCCGGATAAGAGTTCCATTGTAGTGAAGCGTGATACCCCAACCACTAATCAATTTCAAAGGAGCACCATTAGCATTGATATTCAGTGCCACATCCGTTCCTGTCAAAGAACCCTCCGCATAAGTATGCGTGGCGGTAGCCGTCACTTGGATATTGGAGAATACCGACAAATCCGGATCGCATTGAATCACATATCTCGTCTGTTTTGCTGCCGAGGAGATGACCGTCCACTCGTGCGTAGTCTTATTTTCCAACAGGTTCGTCCCTTGGAACACGGCGTTTACCGCTCGCTCGGCTTGTACGAACAGATAACCGTCTGCGTTCTCATTGTCCGCTAATGTCAGGGATGCGTCTCCAACTATGGCGGTCAGCGTCCAGTCGCTATAATGTTTCTGTAGGCTTTCGCTTACGGTAGGGACCAGCATCGCGTTCGCTAAGGCCGCCTCTATTTCCGCATGGGTCGCTTGTCCCGGATTAATCTGGACAGTAGAGGAGCCCTCGAAGTAAGGCGTAGCTTGTATCGGCTCGTCCTCGCCGTGATAAGCGATTACCGTATAGGTCCCGGCCTTCAATTCGATTCCGCCGCTTCCTATTTCGCTGTATTGCTTAGGAAAACCATCTACGGACTTACCGCCCATTTTGACATCGACCATGAAATCCGCCTTTGCCGGGACAAGATCGTTAGGGAGCGGGTCCGCCTCCGCCTTCGTGAGGGAGGAAAGCTCTACGTCCACTTTTCCCAATTCCAAACGCAAATAGCCGACACCCTCGCCGTCTTGCTCGAAAGTATCGTCGGAGCACCCCATCATCCCCAGGGCGGCTAACGCTATGTATAGATATTTCTTCATATTCCTCTTTTTGCCTTAAAACCTATTATTCATAAACCAATTCCATCTCGTCCAGCCAGAGCTTACTGCCGACACCGCCAATGTAATAATCACCGTAGCGGCTGGAGGAGGCTACGATAATGATATATTTGGGCGTGCGGTTCGCCCGGTACTCGATCGGAATCTCTATCTGTTGGAAAGAGGAGGTCGACTCGTCGGAGATGAACTCCCCGTAGGCGATGATGCCGCTGTCGTCCTTGTCGAACAACTGGCGGTAATTCCCGTTATTGCCCGACCAGTTTTTAATCGTATATTGTTTGTCGGTCAGGGCGATATAGATATGGCACATATCCGGCTGTCCCTTCAGCGAGGCCAGGTCGCCCACGTTGTCGCCGATCTTGTCAATCGTGGCGGAAGTATATTTATAATAAAGCCGCAACGCCGTAGGGAACGAGGTGAACGACCTGCCAAACGTCAGCAACCCATCCAGCGTGTGATCCGGGTCGAAACCGAAATCGCCCGTGAAAAGATTGCCCGCCGCCAGCTTGATCAGCGCGTCTTTCGACTCCAACAGGGCCGCTTGTCCCGACACGCCGTCCGTCGGGTAAGTGACGTTGCCGATGGATTGCAACGACATCGAGCCCTCGTTGCCCGTGCCCCAGAAAGTCTCTCCATCCGCGTTGGGCACGTAATAATCGTTCCCCGTTTTCGTCTGGTCGAAACTCCACTGCTCGAAGTTCCCGTTCGGCAACTCCTGGGCGGCGACCGTCGTGAACGATTGCTCGCTACCGGCCACGCCATCCACCGTGACGCGATAATTATAAGTGGTCGAACCCGTCAAGCCCGTCAGCGTGGCGGTGAACTTGGTGCCGGAGACCGTCACGTCGCTCGCCGTCTGCCATGAGGACGCGCTTTGCTCTTTATATTCGACGACCGGTGTCTTGCCGCTCGTCACGCTGCCGTTGATAATCGCCCGCGAGACCATGGCGAACACGTCGCCCATCGCCTCGTTGCCGCTCTCCGGATCCGGGTAAACATAGACGTGCCACTCCCGGAACTGTCCCTCCGGCTCCCAGTTCAACCGGGCCAGGAAGGTCTGCGAGGTCGTGAAGTCGTGGACGGTTGTCGGGTCGGGCGTCACCTCGCCATACTCGCCACCCAGGTTCAATGTCTTGATGTTCACGTTCTCCGCGTCGAATGTCTTGGGGTTCATATAGATAATCACCGTACGCGAGTCCGCGTCGAGCACGTGGCGCGTCTTGCCGTCCGCCTCGATGTCGCGCTGGATGATCTGGTTCACCGTCACCTTCCACGGATAGTCCGCGTACTTGCGCAGGGTGAAGGTCACCGGGCTGGAGAAATCCACCCGCGTGTTCGCCGAGGCGGGCACGCTGTCCAGCGAGGCGAAATGGCCGAAGGGGAACCGCTCCGCGTCGTCGCACAGCGCGGAATCGAGCGTCAGCTCCACGTCCGTCGGGTTGAGCGCCAGCTGGGTGATCCGCAACTGCGAGACATCTACCGAGTCGTTCACGTAGAGGGTGACGGTGTGCGCCGTGTTGTCGATTGTGGCGGCGGCGTTCGTCTCGCCCTCCGCCGCCCGCTGTCCCTCCACGGTGATTGCGGTAATGGCCGCCTCCACCGTCGGGTAAGGGATGTCGTTCTCGATGGCGCAGCCCGTCAAAAGGGCCAAGGCCAGAGCCATCATGCCAATTCTGTATTTCAATTTCCGTGTCATATCTATTTTTTACTCCCTCAGCCCTTCGGGCAGCTCCCCCTTCAAAAGGGGGAGCGAGGGGATCCTATTTATTATATTAATATACAATTCTCCAACCGCTCCCCCTTTTGAAGGGGGAGCTCCCGCAACGCGGGTGAGGGAGTTAAACGGGTGAGGAAGCCGAACGCGGGCAAGGGAATAAAGGTCGGGATCTCCTCACTCATCCACCACTTTCCTGATTTCCTCTATCACGAGATCCGGCGTCTCGAAGACCTG
>USAD01000066.1 GCA_900552415.1 uncultured Parabacteroides sp. | reverse complement strand
GCGGCGGGATGGCCGGCATGAAGAGACTTTCACGAATAAAAAACCTCAAGGCACCGTCACGAGGATCACGCCATTGGTTCCCTCGATCGTCTGGTCCCCATAGGAGAGGCGCGTAATAGCCCTGACATCATTATACTCATTAAGCCAGACCCCTATCGTGAATTGGATCGGGCCAAAACGACGTTCCTCCGCGCCATAAACCAGGTAAAGCTCACCCTCGTCGTTCACTGCCTCCGTCACGTCGTATCGCAGGGGATCAAAATAGGGCGGCATCCCACACTCGTTCGTATCGACACTTACCCGCAGGTACACCTCTTCCCCCTCGGAAATATCGGAATAACCGTTCTCGTTCACCAATTCAAATCCCGGGCCATATCCCCGACGCAACTCGCCATCGACCATATAACGCACGTACAGGCTATCGGGATCATATGCGCCCGAGCTGATCACGTTTTGCCCCTCACCGTCCTGAAGCCGGACCAGAAAAGATTTTTCAATCGCGGGCCCCACAAGAGGAATATCCTCTTCCTTCTCGTCATCGCCACAAGCCAGGAGCGACAGGCCGAAACATAAACCGAAAAGATAATAGATGTAACGCATATCTGTGTTGTTTAAAATTCGATAACAAAAATCCCGATTTATCAGATAACAGACCTAAAAAAGCGATTCACTTTTTGTTCACTTTTTATTCACAAAAAATTCACACGACTTAGGAAACAATTATAAATCAGCGATAAAACGATCCAGTTCGTCCGGGCGACCCGTCTTGCCCGATAGTTTTAGGTAAAGGCGTTTGCGGGCATTCGATATAGCGGGCGCGGTGCGGCATAACAAGGTAGCCATATCCATCACCTTGAGCCGGATCTTGCTCAGGTAACAAATACGCAACTCCATCTCGGACAGTTTTGGATTCAGGGCGAGCAGACGATTCGTCATATTATAAAGCTCATCGATCTCATGCCGCAAGATTTCCCAATCCGCCTCATCGACCTGCTCCAGATGTGTATGAAACTTGATGTAAATCGCCGATCCGGTCAGGTTTTCATCCATCAGCTTACGTTGCTCCCGACTCAACTCGACTGCCTGGTTGGTCGCCTCCAGGGCCTTTTTATTGAGAGCCATCAAATCCTGCTTTTTAGAAGAAACGGACTCCGATTCCGCCTCGCGCAAAGCCTCCTCGAGCGCCTCGATCTTCCGCCGGTTCTCTTTCAGATAGGCCTCGCTCTGCCGGTATTGCTCCTGTTGCGCCCGCTTCATCCTTTCCACTTGGCAGTCCAGATGTTTCTTTTTCCGCTCTGACAAGACCAGGCGAAACGCCAACAGCAACAGGATCAAAAAACCGCCCGTAAGGATCCGGTAAATAGCGGCCTGCTTCCGCTCGTTCGCCAAGGCGAGCCGTTGGTTCTCCCGCTCCCGAAGGTTATAATCATAGAGGGATTTCATCCGGAGAATTTCTTCCGAATTATCCGCGATCTGGATGGAATCGTCGCATTTCAAGAACTCATCCCAATAATCCAAGGCCTCCCGGTAATGTCCCCGGCCCCGTTCTATGGTCACCAAATTCCGGTAGACATCAATCTCCTTATAAAAGACCTCTTTCGTATTGGATTTCTTCGTATAATAGAAAGCGGAATCGAGATTGCCGGTAAGCATATACCATTTGCCCAATAGGTAATAGGTCGGCGTACGGTCGCGCTCAAACGGGTCAGCTAATGAACGGGTCAGGAGCTCAAACGCCCTATCGTACTCACCTGATCGCATATAAAGGTTTCCCATCTCTTCCAAGATTCCCAAATAGATACGACGATTAGTCCTTTCCGCTATCTTAGCGGCCCTCTTGTAATAAACCAAGGCACTATCTTTCTGACCTTTCTCCCTATATACCCCGGCGATGTCGCGGAGCGGCATACTCAATGTCACGCTATCTTCGGAGAGCAAGGTGTACTCATACGACTTTTGATAGGCAGGAATCGCCTCCTCATACATATTCTGGTATTCCAGGATTTCCCCCATCTGGCTATAAATCTTGGAAAGCAAGAGATATTGCTTCGTCTCTTTCGAGGCAGCGATCGCTTTCCTGTAATACTCCACTGCCTGGAGCGCGTCGTTGAGGTCGGCACAGACACGGCCACGGTAATAGTAGGCGAGCATCAGCTTGTCGGGGTCGCCATACGCCTCATAGAAAGCGGTGATCCGACGGATCAGGGTGTCGCTCGTGGCCCTGACGTTGAGCTTGTCGTTCACCCGGAGGCGAAGCAGGTCGTAATAGACCCGTCCCTCCTCGTCGAGGCGATCGAGACTGTCCGCCAACGCCTCCAGCAGGGGCAAGGCGCGGGCCGCCTCGTGCTCCGACAGGCGTGCCGCCTCCACCATCGTCGGCGGATACGACGAAGGCTTGGGCTTGCCGCAGCCCAACAGGCAAAGGGCCAGCCAAAGCGGAATAATCAAGCGGAGCAACTGTCTCATGGATTCGTTAGTCTAATGATCAGGGGCAAAGATAGAAAAAACGACCGGCGCCGGCAAACGGTTACCCATCTACCGGCGCCGATCGTTTCTCACGGCTTTTCCAGCCTCGTTCCATTACCAAGGATTGGCCACCTAACCCATCTTGCTGATCTTCCGCAAGCGATCCTCGTCGATCAACTTGATCTTACGACCATCGAGCGCGATGATCCGCTCGGCGACGAAGGTCGACAGCGTCCGGATCGCGTTGGATGTCGTCATGTTCGACAGGTTCGCCAAATCCTCACGTGCCAAATAAATACTCAAGGTCGCGCCATCCTCCTCAAGACCATAACTGTCCTTAAGGAACAGCAACGACTCAGCCAGACGGCCACGGATGTGTTTCTGCGTCAGGTTGACCGTCCGCTCATCGGCGATACCCAAGTCGATGGACAACTGACGGATAAAGAACATCGCCAAGTCCGGATTACCCTTGATCAGGTCGCGTACGACCGTCATCGGGATCATACAAACGGTCGACGCCTCGAAAGCGGACGCGTTTGTCAGGTAATCCTCCTGGGCGAAACTCGCCCGATAACCGAAATACTGGATCGGCTTGATCATCCGGATGATCTGGCTACGGCCGCCCACGCCATCCTTGAATATTTTCACCTTGCCCTTTAACAAGCACATCATATCCCTCGGTTCATCCCCCTCGCAATAGATCAGCTCATTACGCTTGAAATGCTGGATGGATGAATTGTTCCGGAGAATCTCACGTTCCTTGCCAGTCAGGACTCTCCATACCTCTGATAAACTTGCCGAAAAATCGACTTCTTCTTTTTGCTGCTTTACCACGACTGTTTCATAACATATTTATGAAGCACAAATATAAAAAGCATTTCAAATAACACCAAAAACAATCTGTATTTTATTTACCCTAAAATAGACGAAATCGTTATTTTCAATGGAAAAACCATATTTATTCACTAAGTTTGTCACAAAATGCCTAAGATGATGCCGCTCAAGTTGATCGTAAGCCTCCTTATCCTGACGTTTCCCCTTTCCGGGATTTACGCCAACGAGAAAACCGGCGAGAGTGTCGCGACGGTCAAGGAGCAGGCGGCGGAAGCGATCATGCGACAGGTAATCGAGAAGGCGGATATTTATGAGGATGTCATCCAGGAATATGGCGCCGAGATCTACCTGAAGGGACGCACCGAGATCCTGAAGAAGAATTTCCTGATCCGTTTCGCCAATCATCTCTTCCCGCTCGACTGGAAACATGACGACCAGTTTTTCGAATTGGTGACGAACTCCCGATACAACGCCCCCAACAACTTCGTCCACACCGTGAAAGCGGTCAACGCCAATACGATCCCGAACCAAAAGAAACAGTTGGAGGCGCTCACCTTCCTCAATATCAACGTCTATTCCCAAACCGCCTACGACGAGGCGATCTTCATGCCGACGGCCAAGAACGCGTTCCGGCACTATCGTTTCGAGCTGGCACGAACGGAGATGATCGACGGGCACAAGGCACACGTCATCAATTTTTACCCCAAGCAATGGAGTCCCAAATTGGTCTGCGGAACACTCCACGTACTCGACAAGAGCTGGCTTATCTGCAAGATCGACATGAACGGGCGTTACTCGTTCGCGGAGTTCAACGTCGTGCTCAACTTCAGGGATAAGACTTATCACTTCTTCCTGCCGGAAAGCTCGGACATCTTCCTGAGATACAAACTGCTCGGCAACGCCGTCGTCAGCCAGTATCACGTGGCCTTCAAATACGATCACATAAAACTCCAGGAAATCGTGAGCGCCAAGAAAAGGCGTCCGCTCGACCTGACCAATTATTTCAAGATCGAGCGCGACAACGAGCACCTGCTGAGAGATTCCGCCTATTGGGCTGAAAAACGTGACCTGCCTCTGACGGACGAGGAGATCGCGCTCTCGCAAGTCGAGCCGATTGATTCGGCCGCCATCGCCGCCATAGATACCCTATCCAACCAATTCCTGAAACGCTCCAACGAGATGGCCCAACGACTGACCGGCTCATGGAACTGGGACCTGAACGCCACCCGAATCAAATACTCGGGCTTGCTCAACCCTTTCCAGCTGGGTTACTCGCACAGGAATGGCATCACCTATAAACAGGAATTCCGCATCAGCAAGACTTTCCCACGCGACCGTCAGCTCCGTTTCAATCCGGACATCGGTTTTGTCTTCAAGCGGAAAGAGATCTTTGTCCACCTGAACGCCCTTTGGGAATATTTGCCGGAAAGACGGGGTCAGCTGGGCTTGTCGCTCGGCAACGACAACCAGACCTATTCCTCCAAGATCACGAACCAGATTCAAGAGATCCTGGAGGAGCATCAGGCTACGATCAATTTTGATGATCTCGACCTGGACTATTTCCACCACTATTACGCGGAATTGAGAAACTCCATCGAGCTGTTCAATGGCTTCGAGCTGGATACCCGACTCACTTATCACCAACGTACGCCCGTACGGCCCAAAGACAACATCATCCCACCCGGCGGGCAGTTGGAGGATCTGGCCTTCAGTAATTATCATGATTTCGTTCCCTCGATCGGCTTTATCTACACGCCCAGACAATATTACCGGATGGATGGTCACAGGAAAGAGTATCTCTACTCCTATTTCCCCACCTTTTCGCTCAACGTGGCGAAGGCGATCCCCGGCGTATTGGGCAGTACGGGTAACTATTGTCGTGTCGAGGCGGATATGCACCAAAGCATCAACCTCGGACTCAGCCGGCGGCTGAACTATCACCTGAGCGGAGGCTTCTACGCGCAACAAAAGTCCACCTATTTCGCCGAGTTCTACTACTTCACCCGCCGTAACTTCCCGGAGAGCTGGAACGACCAGATCGGTGGCGTATTCAACCTACTGAGTGGCGAATGGTTCAACGCCTCCGACAAATACATGCAAGCGCACCTGATGTACGAGAGCCCGTTCGTGCTCTTCAAGTTCCTCGCCCGGTCGCCCAAATACCTGCAAATCGCCTCACGCTACATCATCACCGAGCGTTTTTACCTGAGCCAACTCTGGACTCCGGCCTTGCCCAGCTATACGGAGATCGGCTATGGCATCGGCAACAATCTTTTCAACATCGGTTTCTTCGCCGGATTCGACCGTTGGAAATACGACGGCTTCGGCCTGAAATTCGCGTTCGAGTTATTCCAGTAAGCTGGGACGGATCACCAATATTCCCCGGCAACTCTTGATCGCCTTCGCGTAATCGGCCAACGATTCCGGATTGACAATCACCTTCTTCGCGGACATCGAGGCATGGATGAAGGTCAATTGCCCGTCACGCCAATGGGTAATGCCCACATGCGTCACGTCGAGCCCCTTGATCGAAGTGACAAAACAGACGATATCGCCCTCCTGGATACGCCCAGCGCAACTCTCGATCTTCTCTTTCGGCAAATAATAATAGCTCCGTGCGCTAATCGCCTGCTCCTGTGCGGCGATCCTGGCCGTCAGCTCCGGCTGCCCTTTCAATTGCTTATAACTGTCCGGATGGGTAGAGATAAAGTTGAGTGCCAAAGGCAAAGGCTCTCCGCCTACCGCCTGATTCACATCTTCCACAATCCCTTTCTGTTGGTTCACATAGAGCCAATCGGTCATATAATGCAATCGGTCGGCATAATCGTGGATCTCGCCCTCACGGTAACGAATCAGTCGCAACTGGTCGCAAAAGGCATCGAACGTGGGCTCGTCCAATCTTGCCGTGCGGCACAGGGCCAACGTCGTCTCCATGAAGGTCGTGCAATCCAGTTCCCGAAGATTGACAACCAAGCCTTCCGGTTCCTTTTCCAATGTCGAGGCGACGTAAGGCTTATCCAGGAAAAGAAGGGCGGTCCGTGTCATCAGCTCACCCATCGGCAACGCGGAAGCCTCCTGTTTTATCGAGGCCATATATTCCTCAAACAACCGCCGGTCTTCCGGCTCACTGTAACGCCGTTCCGACGACTGCGCATGGGCAGTCGCCACCAAAGCCAACAGACAGCCCACGGCGAGGAGCCATCCGATACGAAGTTTTCTCATCTTGTTACTCGTTTTTAGATTTCAAAAGGTCTTCCAATTTGATCAACTCATCACGCAACTGCGCTGCCTCAATGAAGTCAAGCCGCTTGGCCGCTTCCGTCATCCGCTTGCGTACCTGCTCGATATTCTTGGACAGCTGCGACCGGTCCATATAACGGACAACCGGATCGGCCGCCACGTCGAGCTTCGGCTCCACATAAGCGTAAGGCTCCGTCTCGGCGGGCTTGCCGGCCAAAGCGGAAACAGCGTTCTTCATCACCTGTCGCGGCGTAATGCCATGCGCCTCGTTGTAAGCCATCTGCTTCTCCCTGCGGCGGTTCGTCTCGTCCATCGTCTGCCGCATGCTGTCGGTGATCTTATCAGCATAGAAGATCACCTTGCCATTGACATTACGGGCCGCACGTCCAGCGGTCTGCGTCAAGGAGCGGTGAGAACGGAGGAAGCCCTCCTTATCGGCATCGAGAATAGCCACCAACGAAACCTCCGGCAAATCCAATCCCTCACGTAAAAGGTTAACGCCAATCAATACGTCGAATAACCCTTTCCGCAGATCCTCCATGATCTGTACCCGCTCCAACGTATCGACATCGCTATGGATATAATTGCATCGCACGCCCATACGCCCCAGGTAAGCGGTCAGCTCCTCGGCCATTCGCTTGGTCAGCGTCGTGACCAACACCCGCTCGTCGCGAGCGGCCCGGGCGGTAATCTCCTCCATCAGGTCGTCGATCTGATTCAACGACGGACGCACCTCGATCAATGGATCAAGCAAGCCGGTCGGCCGGATCACCTGCTCCACCACCACACCCTCGCTCTTGGTCAACTCATAATCGGCCGGCGTCGCGCTGACATAGATGGCTAACGGAGTAAGCGACTCGAACT
Source organism: uncultured Parabacteroides sp. (assembly GCA_900552415.1). Taxonomy (GTDB): domain Bacteria; phylum Bacteroidota; class Bacteroidia; order Bacteroidales; family Tannerellaceae; genus Parabacteroides; species Parabacteroides intestinipullorum. The sequence continues at coordinate 3,799 of USAD01000066.1, read as the reverse complement.
CATCGAAGGTAAGCGGACGGTTATCGATCGCCGCGGGCAAACGGAAACCATATTCCACCAAATTCTTCTTACGGGCATAATCGCCACCATACATCGCCCGGATCTGCGGGATCGTCACATGGCTCTCGTCAACTACCAAAAGAAAATCCTTCGGGAAATAGTCTAACAGACAGAACGGACGCTCACCCGCCGCCCGTCCATCGAAATAGCGGGAATAGTTCTCGATACCGGCACAATGCCCCAGCTCACGGATCATCTCCAGATCGAACGTCACCCGTTCATAGAGCCGCTTCGCCTCGAAAGACTTGCCTATCTCTTTCAGGAAATTGACTTGCGTACCCAGATCGACATCAATCTGGCTGATCGCCTGGTTTATCCGTTCCTGCGTGGTAACGAAGAGGTTGGTCGGATAGATATTCAATTCTTCCTGCTCATCATATTCCTGGCCGGTCTGCGGATCGAATGACGAGATCCGGTCGATCTCATCGTCCCAAAACTCGACCCGATAAGCCATGCCATCGAAGGTCTCGATCGCCGGGAAGATATCTACCGTATCCCCATTCGCCCGGAAGCATCCGCTTCGGAATTCCAGTTTATTATTAATGTAAAGCGAGTCGACCAGACGACGCAAGAGCAGGTCACGGTCGAGCCTGTCGCCCCGCTTGAGATGAATCACCTTCTCGGCGAAAGCCCGAGGATCCGCCATACCATACAGACAAGAGACCGACGACACGACAATCACGTCCCGCCGCCCTGAAAGCAACGAGGCGGTCGCCCGAAGACGCAGCTTGTCGATCTCCTCATTGATCGCCAAGTCCTTCTCGATATAGGTATCGGTCGAGGGGATATAGGCCTCCGGCTGGTAATAGTCGTAGTAGGAGACGAAATACTCGACAGCGTTATTCGGGAAAAAAGCCTTGAACTCGCTATAGAGCTGGGCGGCCAGCGTCTTGTTATGGCTCAGGATCAACGTGGGCCGTTGCACCTCCTTGATCACGTTCGCGATGGTAAAGGTCTTACCCGAGCCCGTCACGCCCAGCAATGTCTGAAACGGGACACCCGAACGGATGCCCTCCGCAAGCGCGGCGATCGCCTCGGGCTGGTCGCCCGTCGGGCTAAATGAGGAAGAGATCTCGAAACTCATGGCCTGAGACTCTCCTTTTTAGGCATCACCAACCAAAGGATGAAATAGAGCAGGATACCGAAGCCGGCGAAGAAAATCATCAGGACATAAAGCACCCGCACGACGGTCGGATCCAGGTTCAAATAATCCGCGATTCCAGCGCACACGCCGCCAATCATCTTGTTGTCCGAGCGTGTCAGTCGTTTCTTCTCATTTTCCATAAGGCATATTCTTTAGAATTCCTTACAAAGATAAAAGAATATCTGATATGGGAAACCTCCAGACGACCCAAAACCGTGACAATAAACACGCTGTTTCCTACGGACTACCGTTCCGGACTTACATCCGCAAGACAATCCGCTCACCCAGCTCCTTGCAAAGCACGCTCTTGATCTCGTTAAGCTTGGCGATACGGGCCATCAACGTCATCACGCCCTCCATATCACCAGCGGCCTGCGCCGTCTTGATTTGCGATTGCAGCTCCTTGATCTGATGAAGGATATAAGCCTCCTTAAAGGCATAGATGTCTCGTGGAACCAAAAGATCAAGCTTGTCTTCCTCCTGCTCCAGCTCCCGATATTTGGAATGGTACTTACTCAACTGGTATTTCTCAGAAATAAGGCTGGCGGCAGCCTGGCTGATCAACGGGTCGGGATGGGCCAGAAAATAGCGTTGGGCAACAAAGCCCGGCTCATCGCAACGGTCGGCCGCCTCATCGAGCATTTGCTTGAACTGGGGCGTATAGAAAGTAAGATCATCGCGCTCAAGATCGAAACGGATATAGGCCGCCACCCGCATCGTCACCTGCTCCTGCCGCTCCTCATCAAAATAATCGAACAGGACACGCTCACCATAACGCACGACATAGCGCAAGAGGGCAATCTCAAAAGGACGATAAGGCGAAGGCGCCACGGGAGCTTTCGTCGTCGCGGTCGAATCGCCTGCCGAACCGGCCTCCACATTGGCCTCAGGTCCCTCCTCTTCTCTTTTCGTCCCGTCGCCTGTCGCGACAGGCGTAACGGATGGCGTTTGTGGAGAGGCGGCGGTCACTTTCCCAAGCCGGATCTTATTCACCTCATTGATCAATACTTGCTCGTCGATGGCCATCATGGCGGCGCACTCACGGATATAGACCGCCCGAGAGATATTATTCGGAATAAGGGCGATCGTACGAACCATGTCTGAGATCAGCTCAGCTCGCTTGACCGGATCGTCGCCGACCTCCTTCAACAGGAGTTGGGTCTTGAAACGGATGAAGTCGGTCTCATGCCCGGCGATAAACTCACCGAACTCGCTGGCGCTCCTCGAACGGGCAAAAGAGTCGGGATCCTCACCATCGGGCAAGAGCACCACCTTGACGTTCATCTCCTCCTCGAGGAACATATCGATTCCACGGATCGCCGCCTTGATACCGGCGGCATCACCATCATAAAGGATAGTAATATTGTTGGTAAAACGACGGATCAGCCGGATTTGCCCTCGAGTCAACGCCGTACCCGACGAGGCGACCACATTCTCGATGCCGGCCTGATGCATGCCGATCACGTCCATATAACCCTCGACCAGGAAACAATGGTCCTTACGGACGATTGTCTGCTTCGCCTGGAAAAGGCCATAAAGCTCATCGCTCTTATGATAGATCTCGCTCTCGGGCGAGTTCACGTATTTCGCCGTCTTCTCCGCCTTCTTCAGGATACGCCCGCCGAAAGCCACCACCTTGCCACTCAACGAATGCACCGGAAAGATCACCCGGCCACGGAAACGGTCGTAAGTCCTCTTACCATCCTCGTCGGCAATAACAAGGCCTGTCTTCTCCAGGTATTTCCGCTGGTATCCCGCCAACTGGGCAGCCTTGGCCAGGGCATCACGCTGATCGAGCGCATATCCCAACTGGAACTTGCGGATCGTCTCCTCACGCAAGCCACGCTCTATAAAATAGCGCAGACCCACCAATCGCCCATCGAGGTTCTCAAATAAATTTCGGGTAAAATATTGTTGCGCCCATTGATTGACAATGAACATGCTCTCGCGGTCGTCACGAAACTGTTTCTCCCGCTCGGTCAGCTCACGTTCCTGGATCTCGATCCCATATTTCTTGGCAAGATAACGCAGGGCGTCAAGATAGCCGATTTGCTCATGCTTCATAATGAAATGAACAGCCGTTCCACCCTCGCCACAGGCAAAACACTTACAGATATTCTTGGCCGGCGAAACATAAAAGGAGGGCGACTTATCCGCATGAAAAGGACAAAGACCGACGTAGTTGACGCCCCGCTTGCGCAGGGTGACAAACTCGGAAACAACGTCGACAATATTGGCGGCGCTGATGATTCGATCGATGGTCGCTTGGTCTATCATGCCTGGATTCCTTTCATTCCATAAAGTCACGCGAATTTACGTTTTTATTCGCGAAACCCAACATCTGTCCCAACACATACGTACTTGTCGCCAGTCACGTCCGTAAGGGACTGCAGTACTTTCCGAAAAAAACTCCAGTACTTCCCGAAGGAAACTCCAGTACTTTGCGGAAAGTACTGGACTCGCCCGCACAGGCGTTGGGTCAGGAGATAAAAAAAGCCGTCCGAAAAGGCTTCCCCCTTCTTCGGACGGCTCGTTGTTCAACCAGGATTCGAACCTGGACAAACAGGACCAGAATCTGTTGTGCTACCATTACAC